>JASLJB010000274.1 GCA_030152605.1 Acinetobacter sp.
TCGACTTTCAGAACTTTATCAGACAGTACGATACCTTCTGCTAAAATTTTCTGTTCGAGTGCATACACGGTGAGAATCCTCAAAGGTCAGGTGCTTTTAAAAGCAAAGACGTATTTTAAAAAGCACCCGAAAAAATGCAAGCCGAATTTGCGCTAAAGTTGAAAATTAGCCTAATTTTTATAGTTAGTTAACAATAAACTGTAAGAAGTCTTGCCATCTTGATGGGTCATTTTGACCGGAAGGTAATCAAGTTTAGGTGCTAACCAGAAAATTGAGTTCTTTTCAGCCTTGTCATGTTTGAGTAAAACCTTAATCGTATCAAAGGTTCCGTAGTTGGTTTTGATACTTTCAGTGCCTTGACGGACAAACTGGCGCGTATCAACTGACTTGGCATCAGCAATATAATAATAGTTTTTTAGGCCAGAGGCTTTGAGGTCTTCACGGATCTGTAGCTCAGCATTTAACTCATCCAGAACCGCCGCTTTCCATGGGAAACTACGCGATTTATCATCTTTTTTAGTGGTGATTACTTTGCTGCTTGGATTGAAATTGATACTGAGGCTGTTGTTGTGAATCAGCACTTTGCTGGTACGGCTAAAGCTGTTTGAGTTAATTTTATTGTCCACAAAGCTAAAACGACTGGTCTCTGTGGCTGAAGCCAGTGCACCGGCTTTGGCGGTAAAGGTATAGGTCCAGTTATTCCCATTTTGGCTGAGGTTACGTGTTGCTGTCCCGAGATTTTTACCGTTATAGGCAAATTGATAACTGGCATTAAATGGGCTCATGGCAAAGCTTGCGCTCGAAACACTGCAAAGTAAGGCCACGCCCACTGCGCTGGCGCTGAGACGTAGTGACTTCAGACTGTGCTGTGCCAATCGATGATGTGCCATAAGGAAATCTCCTGTGCCGTGTATTCGTGTATTTACGATGAATACGGCTGATTTTACAATCCAATTAAGAAGAAAAACTGAATTTTGAGTTGAAATTTTGAATAAAAACAGCCAAAAGCCGGATATTCACCCAAGATCTATCCAGCCGCTCAGCTGCGCCGAGTGTAAGCTGAGTTTTAAGCTCAGCCTCATCTTGCGGGCGTACTTGTATGGATTTACTTTTGTTGAATCGGTGTGATCCGATCCATCGGGGTTGGATCAGGCTCATGATTGAACTCTGGATCTTGGTTGAGCTGCATATCCACCATCTCATTGTCGCGTGCAAATAATCCGAAGCGATTAAACATCGCGGTGAGATTGACATTGCCCATCACCAATAATTCGGTTTCACGCAATTCAGCGTGATTGACATGTACTTTACTGAGTGTATCGAGAATGGATTGATTTTTACCCAGCCAACGGTTGAGATCAAGATGCAGTAAATCATCTTTGACTTTGACGATATCGTATTTTTCTAAGATCTTGCCCAAGGGATCACGGCGCAAGACTTTTTGATAGAAAAATAGTGCGCTATTTACCGCAATTTTCATCCAAAGTTTTTGAAATTTGGCTTCGATGACTTGGGTGTCGCTGATTTGTTCGAAGACGATCAGTTGGGTGTTTTTATTGAACTCCATCTGAATCAATTTAAGGTCAACGAATACCGTTGCATAAAGTCCTTGAATATCAATGGTGGCATACAGACGTAGCCAACCATCATGCAGGTCAGCATGCAGATCTTTGAGGAGGCCGACATTGTCGGTGACATAACGCTTAAAGGTGGCGTTTAAAAAGACTTGAGATACCGGGAAGTCACGTTCTTCTTCAATGAAATCACCTGCCTTTTGATATACCTGTCTAATTCTTTGAGCAATATTGGAAAGCAGCGTCGGCATAAATATAAGTCCAAATTCAATCAATTTTATGTGGTAGTCATCTGGTCGACCCTTGCTGGTATTGAGGTCCAGCTCACGCAGTTTATCAAAGTCTTTGCGATTATTTTAGTCAGGCTGCATCAGGATGAAGTGTTAAAGCTGTCACAAAATGTTGTGAAATGCAAGAATAAACTGAATTTATCAACTGTAACATAAAATTGGTGGTTTTGGCGTGGATCGTGATTTAACGGGTTGATTTGTAGGCGATATATTCGACTTTAGCGCACAATAAAAAACGACGACAAGCCGAGAGGATTGTCGTCGTTCAGTGTTACTGGGATAAAGCACTTTACTGTGTTTAGAGCACATCACCCTTGATGAGGTAGGGATTTTCAAAACCCAGCTTACTGAGTATTTCGATTTCCAAGCTTTCCATGTGCTCTGCATCTTGCTCGCTGGTTTCATGGTCATAGCCCATCAGGTGCAGCACGCCATGCACCAACATGTGGCTGAAGTGTTGCAATGGGGTTTTGTGTTGTTCATTGGCCTCGCGCAGCACCACAGGAATACAAATCACCAAGTCACCCATCGGCCATGCATCGAGCATGGGCAGAATCTCTTCAGGGAGATCACTTGGAAATGACAACACATTGGTGGGCTTGTCTTTTTGACGGTATTCCAAATTGAGCTGCTGACTTTCGTCCAGATCGACACAGGCGATCCCGATTTCACAATCTTGATCAACTTCGATATGACGTAAGGTGCTTTCAATGATTTTTTTGACATAAACACGTTTGAGCACCAATTCTGGTGCTTCAAACGTTTGTTGCAAGGAGAGGCTGAGTTTCAAAGTAAAACCTTATACATTTTCTTGAGGAGCAATTGCGGATTCTTGAGTGTTGGTTGAGGTGTCTGTAACAACAGCTTGATGCTGGGCATCGGCAGCCTGATCGTTGGCATTGATCAGCGCGTCTTGGCGTGCTTTGCGTTCAGCACGACCTTCGGCACTGAGGCGATGTTGTTCAGAGTCCCATCCCTCATAGGCCTCAACGATTTTTTGTACCAACTGATGACGCACCACATCACGCGAATGAAAGCGCGTGATATGAATTTCTTTGACATCTTCGATGACGCGTAGGGCATGAGCCAAGCCCGACTGTTGTCCACGCGGTAAATCCACTTGGGTGATATCCCCAGTGATCACTGCACGTGAACCAAAACCGAGACGGGTCAGGAACATTTTCATTTGTTCAGGGGTGGTGTTCTGTGCTTCATCCAAAATCACAAAAGAGTGATTTAAGGTGCGGCCGCGCATATAGGCCAAAGGTGCCACTTCGATGATCTGACGTTCGATCAGCTTGGCGACTTTTTCAAAGCCCAGCATTTCATATAGGGCGTCATAGAGTGGACGTAAATAAGGATCAATTTTTTGTGAAAGGTCACCAGGCAGGAAGCCGAGTTTTTCCCCAGCTTCGACCGCAGGGCGGACCAGTAATATTCGTTGGATTTCATTGCGTTCAAGCATATCCACAGCGGCTGCGACAGCGAGATAGGTTTTACCTGTCCCTGCAGGCCCGATCCCAAAAGAGATATCGCTTTGTAAGATACGTTGTACATAGCGTTTTTGGTTGGCACCGCGTGGATTGATCCGGCCTTTACGGGTTTGTAGCCAAACCTCGTCTAAGCCGGTGTGTTCTTGTTCGGGGTCGAGTTGCAACTCGCGATCGGTTTGGCTGCCTTGAATCATCAGATGCAAGGTGTCTGCACTTATTTGTCGTGCAGTTTCAGCTTCTTGGTGCAGTCGTTGCAACAGAACTTCCGCTCTTTCAACTGCATCTATTTCGCCATCGAGGTAAAACGAATCACCTCGATGAGATATTTTG
>JASLJB010000321.1 GCA_030152605.1 Acinetobacter sp.
TGGATTAATCACAACGCAAAATTTTGATAATCTTCTGAATTTAAAGTAAATCAGTGGGTGCTTAGCACATAGAAAAGTGAGTTATCGGGTGAAGATGGATCGTCAGGCTCAGTTTAGAGCAAGAGAAGCATTAATTTTTCAGGTTGCAGAACAACTACTTTTAGAAAATGGTGAATCAGGCATGACGCTTGATGCACTTGCCGCAGAGCTCGACCTTGCCAAAGGTACGCTGTATAAGCACTTTCAGAGTAAAGATGAGCTGTATATGTTGCTGATCATTCGTAATGAACAAATGCTGTATGAAATGATCCGTGACGCAGATAAAGCCTTCCCTGAACATTTGGCTTTTTTTATGTTGCATCATTTGCATCATCCTGAACGCGCTGTGCTGTTCCATCAAATCGAAGAACGACTCTCGACCACGGGGCAGGGCATCCAAGATTTGTTTTATCAGCTCTATCAAATCCGCAAGCAACGCTTACGCCTGATTATTCGACTGACAGAGCATCATCTGGCCACGGTTGAGAGCATGATGACGGTACGTGATTATTTGGCCTCGATTTGGTCAATCACGCATGGCGGTGCTGCGATTTTAAATTCGAGTTTTTATCAACGTTATTTGGGCGCGCGCGATAGCCTGCGTGTGGCCTTGATTGACCAAGCTTTGGCGCTGCCGAATATGCCAACAGCAGACAACGACCGACTTGAGACCGCCGCGGTATGAGTGAAAAACCTCCCCCTCGGCATACGCCTGCGCATCGCAGCATGCAAACCCCAACCGCTGTCGCAGCACCGCGATCAGCACCCGCTCAGGCTGGTTTTACCCTAGTTGAGTTGATGGTGGTGATCGTGATCGTCGGGGTGTTGGTGTCTTTGGTACGACTCAATATCGATGGCATCGATCAGCGCAAAGCCATGCAAGTACGCGAGATGCTGATCTTGGATTTAAAAAAGATCAATCGCGAAGCCAATGATCAAGCCCGGGTCTATGCCTTGCAGACCCAAGCCAGTAGCAATGTCAGCCCTTATCAATATCGTATCGTCGAATATAAAGCGGTAAAGCCCTTGGGGCAGCAGGACACACGCCAGCCTTCGAGCGCACAGCTCGCGTCTGGAGCCACACAGCGTTGGTCGGAGCTGCGTCAATTTCAAAGCCGTGAATTGCCAGATCGGGTCTCACTGCAAATCGCTGCACAGCAGCAACGCTTTGAGGGCGCCAACAATAGCGACTTGTTGGGTGAAAATGCACCAAGCTTGATTTGGTTTGGCAATGGCGAAGCTAAACCTGTAACAATCCAAGTCTATTATGGGCAAACGCCTGTCGGTGCGCCGATTCAGGTGGATTATTTAGGTAAGATTGATGCCGAAACATAATGGATTTACCCTGATCGAAGTGGTGGTGGCCTTGGCGATTTTTGCGATCGCCGCCATGGCGTTGACCAAGATCGCCATGCAATACACCCAATCCACAGCCAATGCGATTCTGCGTAGCAAAGCGCAATTTGTCGCACAGAATGAAATCGCGGAGATGGAAATCAAGCGTGAATGGCTGAGTGGTACCCAATCCAAACAAGTCACAGCCCAAGGTGAAACTTGGCAAATCGACAAGAAGACCGAAGCCACGATTAGCCCCAAAGTGCAGCGTGTTGAAGTGCAAGTTAGTTTGTATGATACCGAGCAGGGCAAAGTCGGTTCAGGGATTAGCCAGTCGGTATTTTTTAATTATCCGCGACAAGAAAAACAATCATGATGGATTTTGATGTTGACGTTGCTGCTGATCGCGCCAGATCAGCATGCCAAAACTTGCCCACAGGTCAAGGTCGCTCAACTCGATCCGGTTTTACCTTGATTGAGTTGTTGGTGGCGATTGCCATCTTTGCGGTACTGTCGGCATTGGGGTGGAAGATTTTTGATTATTTGGGCAAGGTCAAAGCACGCAACAGCCAACACGAAGCCTACTTAGAACAACTACAAGACGCTTATCAGCAGATGCAACGCGATATGTTGCAGGCCGTGCCGATCGTGGCCAATACAGCCGGGCAGTTCAAACCCGCCATGCAACTTGAAGATCAACAGCTGAGCTTTAGTAAAACCGGGGTCAGTGATCCATTGAAACAAGGCTTGCCACCGGATGAGCGGATTGAATATCGCTATAATGCCGAAGAGAAAACCCTGTATCGGCTCAAGTATCGTCACCTGAATAGCACGCGCGCTGAACAGCCGCTCTCCAGTGTCTTGCTCAATCAAGTTGATCAATATCAAGTCGCGGTGCTCAATCCCGATGCCTTGCCTAAGTGGCCTAACACTGCGATGAATCTGTATGAGCAAGGAGGCAATCCACGTCTTCCGCGCGGGATTAAAGTCACGTTTAGCCAACGCGATGTGGAGTATGAGTGGGTGTTTAGTTTGTTAAATACCGACTTTGTGCAGCCTGCGCGACCAGCGCAAGCGGGCAATCCTCAGCAAGCAACCACGCCAGCGCCTGAGGATAATCCATGACCGCCATGAGACGCAGCAGAGCTATGCAGCATCAACAGGGGATTGCCCTGATCACGATCTTGGTAATGGTGGCATTGGCCAGTATTATCGCGGCCAGTATTGCCAAGCGGCAGCAGCATACCTTTGAAAACACCGCCTATTTAATGCGTCAAAATCAGGCCTTACTCTATGCCAAAAGTGCCGAGGCTTTTTTTTCAGAACTGTTGATTCATGACAGCGATAACGCTGCAGCCGTAGACCATCTGCAAGAAACATGGGCGCAGCCGATGCCGCCTTTTCCTGTCGATGATGGCATCGTCTCGGGGCAGATCGAAGACCAATCCGGAAAATTCAACCTAAATAGCTTGGTCAATGCCCAAGGTCAGGTGAATGAAAAAAATCAAAAGTTATTTGAGGCCTTGTTGAAACGGGTTGGTTTGCCTGAAGGTTTAAGTCAGGCCGTGATCGATTGGCAAGATGCAGATGATTTGACTGTGGGGGCGATGGGCGCTGAGAGCCAGTATTATCAAGGCTTGCCTGCACCGCATCTGGCAGCCAATCGACCTCTTTATCATGTGGAAGAGTTACGCATGCTACGCGGCTTTGAAGGTGCGAACTATGATCGTATCGCCCCTTATGTGGTCGCACTGCCGGATAGCATGACCAAGATTAATATTAATACTGCACCGGCCTTGGTTTTGGCCAGCTTAGATCCAAGTTTGGATCTCAATGCAGTCACTGCGCTGCTCGCGTCGAAACAACAAAAACTCGAACATTTC
>JASLJB010000022.1 GCA_030152605.1 Acinetobacter sp.
CATCCTTATGACCTCTGCTTTATCCTGTTCAATTCTAGACATCATTCAAGAAACCGTAAGTTCTGCCAGTTCCCAACAGCGTTTAAATGAAATCAACATTCACTTCTTTAATCTCAAGCAAGAATCACATATTCGACATGCCCTACTGATTGAACTGAACCAATATTTTCACCAACAGCATCTCTCCTATACCGCAATCTCTGAGTATCCTCGTATTAACAATACCCGGGTCGATTTATCTATCGTAGATTTAGAGACACGCGCGGTCATCTACAAAGTAGAATTTAAATTTCAATTGACTGGGGATTATAAAGCCCGTGACTTGGTTTATCGGCACAGAGAAGTTGAATATGACTTTATCGAAAAAGATTCCGACCTATTTGTCCTGATCGTTATCGACTGGGATGATGCCAAAAAACGCGAATATGATCTCAGTCTTGGTTTACTCGCCTCACTCACGCAATACAACAAAGGCAATACGCCGACGTGGCGCGATACCGTCGCATCTATTTTTGCGCATTATCCTCAGGCTCAGTTCAATCAGTCTGAGAAAATCAGCCTGACTGCGCCCTACCCAACGGATTATCATTTTTATTATTTGTCTAAAGTTGAGTCGAATCCCCTCAACAATCAAGAAAGGCGGATATCCGCTTAAGCCCAACCACATAGCGTATCTTCATATATCTCGACAGTCTGCGGTGAGCACCTATACTCAATTTATCAACACAGTTTCACCTTCGCGTTGATCCAGTTGTAGGTGCTTCAGCTAAATTGACACCATCATGTGCCAAAACGGGCGGCGTCCTGCCGCCATTGGCATCTACCAAATATTAAACCGATTGAAATGTGATTTTAATGCATAGGCTATTTTATGATCTTGAGATTTTAGTTTTTGCTTTTTGCTTTTTGCTCTTTACTCTTTACAGCATTTGACTAAGCACAGTATTTATTTCGTGGGGCCCAAGCACAGTTGTTTGAGCTAGACCTCAATTGAATAAGTCCTGTTTCTGCGATCCATTTGGTACGCGACGCATGTGCGCGAGTTCTGGGCTTGGAAAGGTTTTTGTTTCTTTTATAAAAAAGAAAGTAAGAGTTCGCTCACCTTGAACGTTAAACGGGAATACTTGCTGAGCCAGTCATCCTATTCAAATTCCGGATATTCAATATTTCTTCGGCACATCTCTCCGATTCTTCGAATACTGAATACTCACTACTTACTCAGCAAGTCTTACCGCTTTTAGTCATCCATGAGTGAGTTTGTTCTCGTTACTTTTTAAAAAGTAACCAAAACCTTCTTTGCGCTGAGGGCTACATCCCTATAACCCCAGCGCAAAACAGGCGGCGTCCTGCCGCCATTGGCATATACCGCATATTAAATCGGTTGAAATGAGGTTTTATTGAGTAGGCTATTTTAATAGCTTTGCTTTAATTTCCCTCACAAGCGCCAAATGGTATCCGTCAGTTGTTGAATCTCTGACATGTCATGGCTGACGTAGAGCATGGGGATATTAATTTCATTTTTCACTCGTTGAAAAAATGGAATAATCTCGGTTTTATGTACCGCATCCAACGCCGATAAAGGCTCATCTAATAACAACAATTCAGGCGAATATAATAATGCACGCCCCAAAGCCACACGTTGCTTCTCCCCACCTGAAAGTTTGATCGGCTTACGCGTCAGTAAATGATCGAGCTTGAGTAACTCAATCATATAGTCAGGTTCAAAACGCCGCTTCGCTGGCGGCAAACGCCGATAGCCAAACAATAAGTTTTGCATCACAGTTTTATGCGGGAATAACTGCGCATCTTGAAAGACTAAACCGACATGGCGTTTTTGGGTGCTGAGATTAATCCCCTGCGCCTGATCAAACCACAATTGATCATTGATCCGAATCCAACCCGCCTGCGGCGTACTGATCCCCGCGATGGCATGCAGAATACTGGTCTTGCCGACACCCGAAGGTCCATACAGCGCCACCACTGATTGCTCAGACTGAAAACGTTGTTTCAGCTCGAATTTCCCCATACGCAATTCAAAATCACAATCAAAAATCATGCATTAGCGTCCAATTTGTCTCTTTTGATAGCGATGAAACCACTGCGCAAACCACAGTGCAAAAAATGCCACAGTCATCGACAGTAAGATCAAGCGTTGTAACGCCATGTCGCCATCTGCTTGTTGCATCAAACTATACATCGCCAAAGGCAGGGTTCGAGTTTCCCCCGCGACATTACCCACAAAAGTAATCGTGGCACCAAACTCACCCAAACTCCGGCAGAAGCATAAAATCGCCCCGATCAAAATACCACTGCTGGCCAAGGGCAAGGTCACCGAAAAGAAGGTCCCGAGTGAAGACGCACCAAGCGTTTTGGCGGCAATTTCTAAACGCTGATCCACCAACTCAATCGCCAATCGGATCGATTGCACCAAAAGTGGAAAACCCATCACGGCGGAGGCCAACACCGCCCCTTTCCAATTAAAAGAAAAGTCTAAACCCAAGGGCGCTAAATATTGCCCCAAGATACCGCGATTGCCAAAGACTTGAAGTAATAAATAGCCTGGCACCACTGGTGGTAACACCAAGGGCAAAAAGATCATGGTTTCAAATAAGGACTTGCCCCAAAATTCTTTACGGGCCAAGACCCAGCCCACGATCAAGGCCGGAATGATGCTCAACAACAAACAGAATGCTGCCACTTTACAGGACAGTAGGAGGACTTCAAGTTCCTCTGGGGACAGGCTAAACATCAGTGTTTATCCAAAACTTAAGGTGCAGAAAGTACAGTAAAACCATACTTTTGGAATACGGCTTTGGCAGGCGCGGCTTGTAAGAACTGATAGAACTGGGCTGAATTTTTATCTTTTTTTAGCAACCCCATCGGATAGATAATCGGCGGATGGCTATTGGCTGGGAAAACACCTGCGATCACGACATTTTTATTGATCGCAGCATCGGTGGCATACACGATCCCAGCTTGGCATTCACCACGCGCTACAAAGTTCAGTGCAGAACGTACATCTTCAGTTTCCACTAAGCGCGGCTTCACCTTATCCCACCAGCCCAAAGTGCTGAGTGACTGCTTGGCATATTTACCCACTGGGACGCTTTGCGTATTGCCGGTACAGAGTTTACCTTTGAGCACCGTGTTGGGATCAAAGCTTTTGTCCATTTTAATCTTGATCGGCTGTGACTTCGGCGTGATCAAGACCAAGCTGTTGCCCAATAAATTGACTCGGTCTTGGGGCTGAACCCGCTTTTTATTTTGCAAATAATTCATCCACTGCTCATCCGCAGAGATAAATACATTCGCGGGTGCGCCAGCCTCAATTTGCTTGGCCAAGGTCGAAGAACCAGCATAAGAGGTTTTGACATCAATCTTGTGTTGCTGTTGATAGAGTTTACTCAAGTCATTCATGGCATCCGTCAAACTGGCCGCCGCATAGACTGTGATCGACTCTTTGGCCTGTGCCTGTACGCCCCAACCTAAGCCCATACTCATAAGCAGGCTTGACGCAAGCACAGAAACTTTTTGACTCAGGGTCTTGGCAGAGGTGGTGTTAAAGCGAGTTGTACCGGTCTTGCTGTTCGTTGTTTCAGTCATCAGGCTTTCCTTTTTATCTGCTTTCATCAGTTGTCGGTGTCACTCAAGATGAATATAAACCTTAAATATCAGTATATAAAACAAAACCGTCACCACGGCAAAAACTGGCCAAGCTTAAACCCGCGTGTTGAGCCATACCCACCGCCATGCTGGTCGGTGCAGAAATACAGGCCAATAAGGCGATATTTAACTGGGCACACTTACGGATCAGTTCATAGCTGGCGCGACTGGTCATGACCACAAAGCCTTGAGCGACATCACATTGACGCTGCGCGATATCGCCAAGCAGTTTATCGAGGGCATTGTGCCGGCCGACATCTTCAAATAGCGCATCAATTTTACCGTCAACCACCCATGCCGCCGCATGTGCGCCGCCAGTGACTTGGGTGATGCTTTGCTTGGCTTTCAATTCGGCGATGGCCTGTGGAATCTGTGCAAACCAAGCCTGTTGTAAAGGCGTGCTGATTTTGGGCAGATCAAAATGCAATTGCTGTAGGCTTTCAATCCCACATAAACCACAGCCAGTTCGCCCCACCATCATGCGACGATGCTGTTTTAAGGCCATAAAGGCGCGTGAGGATATTTCCATCTCCACCACGATCCCGGCATCACTGTGTATCACATCGAGTGAATATAATTCTTTCAGGTCTTGGATCAGCCCTTCTGAGAGGCTAAAACCTTGCGCGAATACCTCGATATCGGCTGGGGTTGCCATCATCACCGCATGTGAGATCCCGTTATACACCAAGGCAATCGGATATTCTTGAACGATGAAATCCTGCTGCTCAACAAAATGTTGATCGCGATAACGTTGAATGGTCGCGGCTTCATAACCGAGAGCTTGAGACATTGCGCTGAACTCCTACAATTCAATTCCAACTGTATCTGCATGGACTATTGATACGACAATGGCGCTACGATGAGCGCCATTGAATCTCAGCGAGAACTACAAATCCATCATCACTGTTCGCTTCGGTGACGATTAACCTACTTTAGAGATAATTTTATCTGCGTCTTGTGGATCAACCTCAGTCGCCAAATTGAAATGCTCAGGTGCAACACCCGGATGCAAGATCACCGGCACACTTTTCGAGGCTGGGATTTTGGCAAATTTGTCATGACTGCTGAGCGCCACCAATGGATTGGTTTCAGGATAATAAGCCGCCAAACTGCCTTGTGGAATGTTGTATGGCACAATACGGAAACTTTCAACCACACGTTTTACCCCATCCGAATAAATACTTTCGATATTTACCCATTGATCGGCTTCAAAACCAGCGGCTTTGATGTCGGCTTCATTCATAAACAACACACGGCGCTGACCAAATACACCCCGATAACGATCGTCCAAACCATAAATCGTGGTGTTGTACTGATCGTGCGAACGTGTGGTCATCAAGGTATAGACCTTGGCGCCAGTAAAGTCAGCCGCGTATTTATTTTCAATATCGGCATACACCTCAGCCAATGGCGTGGTCATAAACTGCGCTTTACCTGCTGGGGTATTCCACACTTGTTTATTGGCTGGATGCTCTAAATGGAAACCACCCGGCTGATAAACCCGCGCGTTGAAGTCATGGAACTCTTCAAACACTTCAGAGATCGAATCACGGATACGGTCATAACTCTCGATATACCAGCGCCATTTGATCTGACTTTCAGGCAAAGTCGCTGCAGCAATACGCGCCACGATATCCGGCTCAGACAACAGATCCGTCGAGATCGGCTCGTTTGGACCCGAAGACAAATGCACATTACTCATTGAATCCTCAACGCTAATCGCTTGAGGACCATGCAACTGGTTGTCAATCTCGGTACGACCCAAGCATGGCAAGATCAAGGCATCTTTGCCGGAGACCAAGTGACTGCGGTTGAGCTTGGTTGCGATCTGAACCGTCAAGTCGCATTTACGTAGACCACGTTGGGTTAACGGGGTATCTGGTGTTGCCGATGCAAAGTTACCGCCAAGTGCGATAAAGACTTTAACTTGATTTTTATCCATGGCCGAAATGGTATCCACCACACCGAAACCATGTTTACGCGGTGATTTAATCCCAAACACGCGATCAATACTGTCGAGCAACTTGGTACTTGGGACTTCGTTAATGCCCATGGTACGGTCACCTTGAACATTACTATGACCACGGATCGGCGCAAGACCTGCCCCCGGACGACCGATGTGACCACGCGCCAACATCAAGTTTGCGAGCATATGCACATTGGCTGTACCGTGACGATGCTGGGTAATCCCCATGCCCCAACAGAAAATCGGTGCTTTGGCATCGAGGTACATTTTCGACAAGGCTTCTAAGTGTTCAACTGAAAGCCCGGTATGTTGATGAATCTCAGCCCACGGGGTACGTGCCACTTCGGCCATTAATTCTTCAAAATTAACAGTATTGGCTGCGATATAGTCGAGGTCAAATACACTTGGCTTGCCGGCTGCAAGTGCTTGCTCATCCCACTGTTGTAGGTGTTTAAGCATACCGAACAGGATCGCATAGTCGCCGCCCACTTGCGGTTGGAAATAATAACGACTGATCGGCGTACTGCCATTGGTCATCATTTCAACCGGGGCTTGTGGATCTTGGAAGCGTTCTAAGCCACGTTCTTTGAGGGGGTTGATCGCCACGATATTACCACCACGGCGTGACACTTCACGTAATGTGCCCAACATACGCGGATGGTTGGTGCCCGGGTTGTGACCAAAACTAAATACCGCATCTGCGAGATCAAAGTCTTCGAGGGTGACTGTCCCTTTACCGAGACCGATGGAGTCTAACAAGCCAACACTGGTGGTCTCATGGCACATGTTAGAACAGTCTGGGAAATTGTTGGTACCGAACTCACGTACAAAAAGCTGATATAAGAATGCTGCTTCGTTACTGGCGCGACCTGAGGTATAGAATGCGGCTTGATCTGGGTGGTCGAGTGCTTGTAAGTGTTTGGCAATCAGTTGAAACGCGTCGTCCCATGAGATGGGTTCATATTTGTCTGTGGTTGCGTTATAACGCATCGGATCGGTTAAACGACCCAGATCTTCAAGATAAAAATCACTTTGCTCAGACAACCAACTCACCGTATGGCTGGCAAAGAATTCAGGCGTTACCCGTTTTGAGGTGGCTTCAAATGCAACGGCCTTGGCACCATTTTCACAGAAGTTAAAAGCATGCGCATTTTTCTTTTCTGGCCATGCACACCCCGGACAGTCGAAGCCTGTGGGTTGGTTGATATTGAGGAGGGTAATTGCGCCTTTTTTTAACACTTCTTGACGTTTTAAATTTCGAGCAACGCTGAGCAGCGCACCCCATCCGCCTGCGGGTTGGTCATAAGCTTCAATCTTTGCAAATTTTTGATCATCTTGGCGAGTGCCATTGTCTTCAGTATTAGCCATATCACTGCCCTCTTGCCTGTGGTGTCTGTCAGCCCCAATACGGGTGTATTACGAAACTCGGTAGAGCGAGAAATAACAATGTCGCGGCTCCAACCACAAAAACCTCTGCCACAACACTTTACTTAACCTGACTTAAATAGCAGCAATGCAGTAATGTCTGTGTGGATACAGGTCCCTTGCGCTTGGATCAGTCGCCGATGCGATCAAACAGCGTACACAAAATCGATTTCTCACCCTGACAAACTTGAATAAACTGTAATTAATATGATGTTTTTCACTACATAATTCAATCGTTGCAAAATTCACTGTGTAAAATAAAGACAAACGCTACTTTCAACCATTTGTTCAATAGTTAGGCTTGATTTCAAATCATTTCCACGATTTTTAAATTTTTCTATTCGACCTTAGGCTTAGATTTTAACTTTTGTTCAAAAAATTCAGAACCTTAGCAAAAACCGGTGCTTTTATCACCATTTGAGTATAGCCTTGCAACTGATGCAGATCGTCCTCATCTTTTATTGGAGAATTCTCCGTTTTGGGCTTTTGTTATTGAAATTACAGTAAATGTGTTGTTATCAAGACAATATTTTCTTCACAATTCAAGCATGCATAACTGCTTGACTCAGCGATCTATCAAGGTGGAATAACCGATGAATGACATTTTCAAATCAACATCTCATTCTGCTGTGATGATGTCGCCTGACCTACTTTCTGAACCTCAATCCCTGATTGATCAATTTGGACGCCACAAACATAAACTGCGCATCTCGCTGACGGATCGTTGTAATTTCCGCTGCTCCTACTGTATGCCGGATCAACCTGAATGGTTGGCGAAAAAAGATATCTTAAGTTTCGAGGAGCTGCTGTGTTTTTGTAAGCTGATGGTCAGTCTCGGCATTACTCAAATTCGCTTGACCGGTGGTGAGCCACTGATGCGTCAGGGCGTGGTCGGTTTCATTCACGATCTCAATCAACTTAGAGCCTTGGGTTTACAACGTATTTCCATGACCAGCAATGCCTATTATCTGGAAAAGCATGCCTTGGCATTGAAACAGGCGGGCTTGGATGATCTCAATATCAGCCTCGACAGTATCCGCCCTGAGACCTTTTTGGCGATGACCCAAAAACCCTTACAGCCGGTGTTGGATGGGATTAAGGCTGCGCAGCAGGTTGGTCTGCCGCTAAAACTCAATTGTGTATTGGTGGCCGGTCAAAATGATCAAGAGATTTTAGAGCTGACCCAATGGGCCTATCAGCACAAGATTGAATTGCGTTTTATCGAATACATGCCACTGGATCAGCCGGAGCATTGGCAGCGCGAGAAAGTGGTGATTGAAGATCAGATCATCGCGATCTTGCAGCCGCATTTTCAGATCCAGCAGCAACAGCGTGACCATGATCCAGCCACCATCTATCAGCTGAATCAGCATTATTCCTTGGGCGTGATCTCCACCATCAGCAAACCGTTTTGCCAAAGTTGTGATCGGCTACGTATCACTGCCACCGGTGAGCTGTTTACTTGTTTATTTGCCAATCGTGGTACGCCGTTGCGCCCGTTGTTGCAGCAGATCATCGCAGAGGAGCATGCCGCAGCAATCACGGCGTCCACAGGCGTTGATGTGGATGTAGCGCGCATGGATCGCACTGCGCTAAAAGCCCGTATTCTCGATGCGGTGTGGCACAAAAAGGCGGGTTATATTGCACAGCAACAGGCCCCGAGCCGCAGAATCAGTATGCATGGCATCGGCGGCTAGACAATCGCCAAGCCACTGTAAAACAACTGTATAGATTTAACCCATGACCCAGCAGTTAAGGCTTTACTCTGCCTAAAACTCGATACATGATTGAATCAATAACACAATTTTAAACTTCGGAATACTTTATGAAAAATGTTGGTATGAAGCCAGAAAGTTATCGCGTGGCCACAGCATCTGCTGAGCTACTCGCCCCTGCGCATTGTTTGCAACTGCTTGCAGATGGCAATACTGAAAAAGGCGATGCCCTCAAAACCGCACGCATCGCAGGGATCTTGGCCGCCAAGCGCACCGACGAACTGATTCCACTGTGCCATCCTTTACCGATTTACCGTGCCGATGTGGACTTTGAATTGCTCGCCGATCGCGTCGTAATCAAAGCCACTGTTGAAACCATTGCCCCGACAGGTGTGGAAATGGAAGCGCTCACGGCGGCCAGTCTTGCCGCATTGACCATCTATGACATGCTCAAGCCGCACTGTGAACCGCATGAACTCAGCATTGAATCAACCAAACTTGATCTGAAAAAAGGTGGCAAGTCACACTATAAACGCCATCTACGCCAAGCCGTGGCTGCGGCCGTGATTGTACTTTCGGATACCGTGGCTGCTGGACGTAAACCCGATACTGCGGGTCGTTCTGTGGTCGAGACCTTGACTGAAGCCGGTTTTGATCCGATTCATTATCAAATCTTGCCGGATGAAGCCGACCAACTTAAAGACTTGGTACAAGAACTGACCAAATCCTATGGCTGCATCATCACTGTCGGCGGTACAGGGATTGGCAAACGTGATATCACCGTCGATACCTTACAACCGATGATCGAACGTGAATTGAATGGCTTGATGGAAGCGGCACGTGCCTTTGGTCAACGTCGCACCCCGTATGCGTCCATGTCACGTGGCGTGGCCGGATTTATCGATCGTTCACTCTTGATCACCCTGCCGGGCAGTCGTGGCGGTGCCAGCGAATCCATGGCGGCGATCCTTCCTGCCTTGGTACATATCTTTGATGTCTGCCGTGACCTACCGCATCCAGGAGGTTATGAATGAGCTGTTCAGGGCTAAATCTGCTCTCACTGGATCAGGCCTTGGCACATTATGCTGAAGTGAAAACACTCAGCAGTGTCAGCCTGCCGCTGATCGAAGCGCATCAACAGATCTTGGCAGAAACAGTGCTGTCTCCGGTGTCTCTGCCTTTATTTACCCAAAGCGCAGTCGATGGCTATGCGCTACGCAGTCAAGATATTGCCGCCGGTCGCACGGAGTTTGAGCTGATCGGTGAAATCCGTGCCGGGATCGAAGAACATCTTGAGATTCATGCTGGTCAAGCAGTACGCATCTTCACTGGCGGTAAACTGCCGGCTTCTGCGGATACCGTGGCCAGACAGGAAATTATCACCCGTACTGCGGATCACATCACATTAAATGAAAACCTTGCCGTCGGTAGCGATATTCGTTACCAAGGCGAGGAACTACAACAAGGCACGGTGCTGGCACAGCCCGGTCAAGTGTTACACAGCGGTTTAATTGCGGCGCTGAGTATGGCTGGGGTGAAACAGGTCAGCGTCTCACGTCAACCGAGCATCGCGGTGTTGATTACCGGTGATGAGGTCAGCAGCCAACTCGACAACGACGCCAAAGTCTTTGATGCCAATGCACCGATGATCATCACTTGGCTCAAAGAACAAGGCTATGACACGAAAGACCCTGCGCAAGTCATGCTGCAACATGTGATCGATGATGAGCCGATCTTGCGTGCTGCCTTGCAACATGCGATGCAACACTATGATCTGGTCATCACCACCGGTGGTGTTTCGGTGGGCGACTATGACTTGATTCGCCCCGTGTCTATGGGCTTGGGTGCCCAAGAGATCTTTTGGAAAGTGGCGCAGAAACCGGGGAAACCCCTCTATTTTGCACACTATCAACAGGATGCTCAGCACGATCAGGATCATGCCCACAATCACAGTAACAGTCACAATCACAGCAGCTACCTACTCGGCCTACCCGGCAATCCGGCTGCGGTATTGGTGTGTTTGGCCGTGCATGTCTCAACCTTAATGCGCGCGCTGCAAGGCATCTCCGATCCAAGCCCGCAGTGGCAAAAAGCGCTGTTCAATGAAGACGTTAAAATCGACAGCCGTGAGCAATTGCTGCGTATGCGTCTGAGTAGCGATGAACAAGGTCAGATGCGTGTGGCCAAACTCGGCAAACAACAGTCGCATATGCTCAGTAATCTGAGTCAGGCCAATGTGATTGTTCGCATTCCAGCGAAATCGCAGCTTCAAGCTGAGTTGAAGTATGTGGATTTCATTCGCATTGAATAACGAGGTCACAAGCATGCCGGCATATCCGCATACAGATCTGGTGATTTTGGCTGGTGGTCAAGCGCGGCGCATGGGCGGGGTCAACAAACTGCTGCAAACGTTTGATCAGCAGGACCAGCTCAGCAAGATCGTCACTACATTTGCGTCACAGGTGGCACAGATCTGGGTCAATAGTCACCGTGATCATGCACGTTATCTGCAACAGTTTGCGCAGTTACGTTGTTATGCCGATGATGAGGCCGGATTCTTTGGGCCATTGATGGGCATGAAAAGCGCATGGTCACATGTAGCTGCGGACTATGTGTTGTTCGTGCCCTGCGATATCACGGTGATCGCGCCGAATATCTTGGCGCAATTACATCAGGCTTTGGCGCAGCATCCGAGCGCTGAAGTGGCCTATGTGGTGATCAATGCACAAGCACTGTATCCATTTTGCTTGATGAAACGCAGTGCCTTTGCGCGACTCGATGCCAGTCTTGCCCAGCAGCAACGCCGTTTAAAACACTGTTTCGATACACTGCATGCAGTGACTGTCGAGATCGAAAACCCTCAACTGCAATTTCATAGTTTGAATAGTGTTGAGGAATTGGAAAAATATCGCTAAGCCTTTGCGGTCAGGTTTTCTCTCCCAACTGACCCGAAGTGCAAAGCCACGTTTGAGATAGAGGCAAATATGCAACAGATTCAAGTCACCATCACCGCCTACGGTGCAGTCGAACGACTCCTGCCTAAAGATTTAAAGTTAGATGTTGCAGCACAGACGGCTGTGGCAGAGGTGTTGGCCCAAGTTCAGCAGGCTTATCCGGATGCTGCAGAAAGCATCGAGCGCTGTGCCTGTGCCATCGGTGAGGATATTATCCCGCGTCAACAGCGCTTGGATCACAACACCGATCTCGTGCTCCTCTCACCTGTGGCAGGAGGCTAAGATGCAGGATTTCCCACGTATTCAAGACACCGACTTGAGCCTTGACACATTTGAACCCATTGCTTCATTTCCAGAGTGCGGCGGCAACGGCATCTTTATCGGTACGGTACGCAATCATCATGAAGGCCGTGGTGTAGAAGCCTTGCAATACACCTCCTACGCCCCCGTGGCGGAAAAAATCATCCGTGCGGTTGAGCAAGAAGTCAAAGAAAAATATGGCGTGTCTTATGTGCGCGTGATTCATCGTGTCGGCAAACTGGATATTGGTGACTATGCCCTGATCGCCATCGCCTATGCACCGCATCGTCGAGAGGCTTTTCAAGCCTGTGAAGAAGCGGTAGAGCGGGTCAAACATGAAGCCCCGGTATGGAAAGAAGAATTTTATACCGATGGCAGCAGTCAATATGTCGCCGGATGCTGTATCCGCCGTGACTATGATCAAGATGAGCCAATGGCTCACGCCAAGCATACGCATTCACATGCACATGCACATGCACATGCACATGCACACGGGCAGCAGCATCATGATCACAGCGACTGCAATCATGGATAAATCGGTGTTTTCTTATTTTTGCTCGTATCTTGTGCTGTAAATCTCCTCTCATCCTAATGCCTATCGGTTAAGGACAGTAGAACTTTAAAAGCTGAGTTTCCATACCACTTGCTGCGCGTATCTTATGCTGCAAATCTCCCCCAACCCTACTGCCAGTCAGTTAAGGAAAGTAGAACTTCAAAAGCTGAGTTTCTATACCACTTGCTGCGCGTATCTTATGCTTCAAATCTCCCCTAACCCCTCTTTGTCAAAGAGGGGAATTCCTTTGAATTCAATATCATGTTGAATTCTGAGGCGCTCCTTCCTTTG
>JASLJB010000071.1 GCA_030152605.1 Acinetobacter sp.
CATGCGTGCTGGCGATGGTGATGACTTTGCGCTGCGCCAAACACCAATCTTGTTTTAAGGCTACAGCCTGTTCAATACTGCTTTGCGGGGCGTGAATATCGAACTTGATGCTGCCCAGCACTTGGCTGTGTGCAGCATCAAGACCCAGTTGGATAAAGCGTTGCTGGGTGGCTTGGTCTTGGGCCAAAAGCTGACTCAAGCCCTTGAGCATGGGCGTGGTCAGACTCGGTACCTTGGCATAGGCTTGCGCTGATTTCTCAGACAGGCGTGCATTGATCAATAGACAAGGAACCGCATGCTGCTGTGCTTGATCGATCAGGTTTGGCCACAATTCGGTTTCCACCAACAGTAAAATTTTGGGCTGATATTTTTCAAAAAATGCTGCCACCAAAGCCCTTTGATCTGCCGGTAAATATACCGCTTGAAATAACGCTGCAGATTGATCATTGCAAAACAGTGCCTTGGCACGTGCCTGCCCGGTTTTGGTGGTATTGGTGACGAGCACCGGATGACCCAAATCCAGATAATGCTGAATCAAAGGCTGAGCGGCATTGGTCTCCCCCACCGATACGGCATGGAACCAAATGCTGTGAGGATTTTTGACCGCTTGGAAAGGCCCAAAACGTTCAAGGCATTCTGTTTGGTAGTCGGCTAAATTCAGGGCACGTTTTTTTATTCGCCATTTATACAAAGGCTTGATAAGTGATAATGCCGCGTTATACCAAAACGGAGTCGCCAAATGCGTGCCTTCTCTGCAAATTTCTGCAGGCAATATAACAAAGCCGAATCATGCAAAGAAACTATTATTCGGCTTTGTGTTGTTTTTAAATGTATTTTTGATCGATCTTAGGCTTCAGCCAATGCCGGATAATCGGTATAACCCGCCGCAGTATCACCATAGAGGGTCGTTGCATCGAGCTGATTAAGCGCAGCATTTTGCATATAGCGCTCCAGTAAGTCTGGATTGGCGATAAATGCCAAACCAAAGGCCACCGCATCGGCCTGTTGATCTGCCAAAAGTTGCGTCGCAGTATCAAAGTCGAGTTTTTCATTGGCGATCCACGCACCTTGGAACTTGGCTTTTAACACCGGGCTGAGACTATCTTCGGCCAGATACTCACGTGCAAAGATAAACGCAATTTTTCGCTGATTGAGCTGTTCCACCACATAACTAAACAGCGCCAAACGGTCTGGGTCAAACATATCATGTGCATCGCCGCGTGGTGATAAATGCACGCCGACACGACCCGCACCACAGACTTCGATCAAGGCATCCACTACTTCAAGCATGAAGCGTGCACGGTTCTCGATCGAACCGCCATAGCGATCATCACGTTGGTTGCTGTTGAGATATAAAAACTGCTCCACCAGATAGCCATTGGCAGCATGTAGCTCAACCGCATCAAAACCGGCAGCTTGGGCCAAGATCGCAGACTGTTTATAGTCTTCGATGATCTGTTGAATTTCAGAAATCTCAAGTGCACGTGGTGTGGCATAAGCACGTTTTGGGCGCAGCAAACTAACATGACCGGCAGCGGCCACAGCACTGGCAGAAACTGGGGTTTCACCGATGATTTCAGCATCACTGATGCGTCCGACATGCCACAGTTGCACGGCGATTTTGGCGCCTTGGGCATGCACAGCATCGGTGATTTTTTTCCATGCCACAGCCTGTTCTTGCTGCCAAAGTCCTGGGGTATTGTAGTAACCCGCAGCTTGAGGATTGATGACCGTGGCTTCGGTCAGCAAGAGGCCTGCGTTGGCACGCTGCTGATAATATTCCAGCATCAGCGCATTGGGAATTCGGTCGGCGCCACTACGCGCGCGCGTTAAAGGAGCAAGTACCAGACGATTTTTAATTTCAAAGTCGCCGATTTTAAGCGGGGATGTGAGTTCAGCCATATGTGCCTCGACGCTGAGTCTTGAGCCTACCCAGATCAAACCTGATCCGGTGCAAACTAAAGTGCGTTTTTTAAGTGGTCGATATATTGCTGAATGAGAACTTCATTGCGGGAAAAGTATGACCATTGACCATACTTTTCCACTTGAATTAAACCGGCCTGTTGTAAAACGGACAAATGATTTGACATGGTCGATTGGGAAACTTTTCCCAAGCGCTCAATATGTCCGGCACAAACGCCGCGTTTAAAGTCACCATATTCCTCAGTCGGCAAATATTGGGCTGGATTTTTAAGCCAACTTAAAATTTGTCGCCGAATCGGATTGGCCAAGGCTTTAAATATTAAATCAATATCCATAGTTCAGACACATTCAATCCACAGCAAAGCTCATTGCAGCAGCTGCACCTACTATATCGTATTTTTGCGATATTAATATCGTTTTTTTTAGATATTAACATCGCACCCTAAAAACACGTTATAAAATATGCTGTTCTGCCATGCAATCGAGCCTGCTTAAATTGCCAAATTGAGCTTAGACACCTTGCTTCAAACTGGCTTCAATAAAACGATCTAAATCGCCATCTAATACTGCGCTGGTGTTTGAAGTTTCAACACTGGTACGCAAGTCTTTAATACGTGAATCATCTAATACATAAGAGCGAATCTGACTGCCCCAACCGATATCCGACTTCGAGTCTTCAAGTGCTTGGGCGGCTTCGTTACGCTTTTGCATTTCCAATTCATAGAGCTTGGCACGTAACTGCTTCCATGCTTGGTCACGGTTGGCGTGCTGTGAGCGTTGGTTCTGACAGGCCACCACGATACCTGTGGGCGCATGGGTTAAACGCACTGCAGAGTCAGTTTTGTTAATATGCTGACCACCGGCACCAGAGGCGCGGTAAGTATCTGTACGTACATCAGACGGATTGATATCAATATCGATATTGTCATCGACTTCAGGCGATACAAATACCGCAGAGAACGAGGTATGACGGCGATTGCCTGAGTCAAACGGTGACTTACGCACTAAACGATGCACGCCACTTTCTGTTCTCAACCAACCAAAGGCAAACTCACCTTCAACACGAATCGTCGCAGACTTGATCCCCGCGACATCACCGTCAGACACTTCCATCAAATCGGCTTTAAAGCCGTGACGTTCGATCCAACGCAAATACATACGTAACAACATCGAGGCCCAGTCTTGGGCTTCTGTACCACCAGAACCAGATTGGATCTCAAGGAAACAAGGGTTTGGGTCCATCGGATGATTGAACATACGACGGAATTCGAGTCCGGCCAACTCACTTTCTGCAGTTTCAAGTTCAGACTGCACATCTTCAAGTAGGCTTTCATCATCAGCTTCAACCGCAAGGTCCAGCATGGCTTGCGCATCATCGAGCTGCTCTGCCAAGCGATCTAAAACGTTGAGTACGTTTTCAAGTTCGCCTTTTTCTTTGGCCATCGCCTGTGCGCGACTTTGATCATTCCAGATGGCTGGATCTTCTAACTCACGTAGTACCTCTTCTAAACGCTCTTTTTTCAGATCGTAGTCAAAGATACCCCCGTAATGTATGACCACGGTCGCTTAAGTCTTTTAATTGGTTTAGATAGGGATTAATTTCCACGTGTTCGATCCTATTCGAGTTTAAAAAGCGCTTAATTCTAACATACAGTGAATCTATCTACACAAATTCTGCTCAGGACGATTTTCAAATTAATTGCCCCACCACACCGACCACACAGCAGTTCAGGCAGCCGTAATATTGAACAAATGATTAAAAGATTACTGCAGCGACTTGTTGATTTTGTAATCTAAATACAGGTTTTAACATTCAAATGCCACAATGAAGCAGACCCACCACCAACCAAAAGGTCAAAGTTAATTTTCCTAAAAATAAAACACGGTTTTATTTCGATAGTTTTCAAAAACTTAAATGTACAATATTACATAAATTTACTAATATTACGGTTCGGTTACGCTGTAAAGATTGACGTGACGAAAAATTACTCTAGACTGCACTTGTAACAAAAGATGTTTTTTAGCGGAATTCAACATATTTTCTGAGGGGAAATAGAGATGAAAAAATTAGCCGTAGTATCAGCCTTACTTTCAGTTTGCGCATTTTCTGCAACTGCACACGCTTACCAAGCGGAAGTTGGCGGTTCTTATACATTTACAGATTTTGATAACAACAGTGACACACACAGCTTTGGTATTGATGGAACTTATTACTTCAAACCCGTTCAAACACGTAACGCACCTTTAAACGAAGCTGCATTTTTAGACCGTGCAAGCAACGCAAGTGCAAAAGTTGATTACGCAGACAACAGCGGTGTAAAAAACTCTTACTTCGGCGCTGGTGTTGAAGTGTTTATTCCAGATTCAGACTTCTATGCAAGTGCGCATGCAGGTCGTGACGAACTTAAAGTCAAAGACGCAGGTAAAAACCGCGTAACCACTTACGGTGCTGAAATCGGTTATCTTCCAACACCTGGCCTACTTTTGGCTCTTGGTGTAACTGGTTACGACCAAAAAGATGGTAAAGACGGCGCAGATCCAACAGTACGTGCTAAATATGTGACTCAAGTGGGTCAACATGACATGAACTTCGAAGCTGCTGGTGCTTTCGGTGATCTCGACGAATATAGCGTTCGTGCTGATTACTACATCGACAAAACTTTAAGTTTTGGTGTTGATTACTACAACAACGATCTTTCTGATCAAGACGTTTGGGGTATTTCTGCGAAGAAATTCCTACAACAAAACGTGAGCCTAGAAGGTCGCATCGGTTTCGGTGACAACGAAAACACTTACGGTGTTCGCGCAGCTTACCGCTTCTAATTCGCGCCTCAGCTTAGATATCAAAAAACCGCTCTCATGAGCGGTTTTTTTAGGGCTGTTTAAAAATTTGTGTTGGATAGATCAAAGCAGTATTACAGCGGGACAGCACTTTTAGTGAGACAAATGCAGCACACGTAGCTGTAGACTGGTGTTGCCATTGTACTGATTGCGATCCAGCTCAAACACCAGATTGACCTGAGATTGGCTTGGATCAAAGTCAAATTTGTCTGCTGCACCAAATGCAATCGCCTCTACCGTCTGCTGGTTGCTTAAACGCAAACGCAGCTTAAGATGGGTATCTTTGAGCCAACGGTAATCTTCAAGCTGAAAACGCCCTTCAAACACCGGCAATGGAAATTGATGCCCCCATGGACCGAGTTGTTCAATTTGATCAACGGTGTGTAGATTAAAAGCCTCTGCTGCCAACTCACCATCGGTCCAGATCGTGGCTGCAAATAAATCCGCATCCATTTCTGCAATCAATGCAGTAAAGGCCTGCTTAAATGCTTCAAAATCTTGCTTCTTGATACTCAGACCGGCTGCTGCGGCATGCCCACCAAAAAAGCTCACCAGATGCGGATGCTGTTCTGCAACACGTTCAATCGCATCACGAATATGCACCCCTTCGATCGAACGCGCTGAGCCTTTGATATGCACCCCATCTTGGTCTGCTGCAAAGACGATACTCGGGCGATGAAACTGTTCTTTGAGGCGACCTGCCACGATGCCGATCACACCTTGGTGCCAGTGCGCTTCAAACATCACGATCGCTGCCGGCAGATGTGCTCGATCCAAGTCAAGCTGCTGCAAACTTAGCAGTGCTTCCTGCTTCATTTGTGCTTCGACTTGACGGCGATCCAAGTTGAGTTGATTGAGTTGTCGTGCCAAGGCATGAGCCTCGGAGAGATCATCAGCCAATAAACACTCAATCCCGATATCCATGGTTTCCATCCGACCTGCCGCATTCAGGCGTGGCCCGAGTACGAAGCCGAGATCTTGTGCCTGTACGCTGGCCGCATCTCGTCCTGCGATATCCAACAGCGCTGAAATTCCCGGTCGACACTGATTGAGTCGAATACGTTGTAGCCCAGCATCGATCAAGATCCGGTTGTTATAGTCCAGACTGGCCACATCGGCATAGGTGCCCAAAGCCACCAAGTCCAAATACTGCGGCATGTGCGCGGTCGACTTGCTGCGTTTTTTACGATGACTGCTGAGCTGCGCCAACAGATAAAATGCCACCCCAACCCCTGCCAAGGCCTTACTCGGAAAGTCGCAGCCCAACTGATTGGGATTGACCACGGCTTCTGCGCACGGCGTCGCTTTGGTGGTTAAATGGTGATCGGTAATAATCACCTGCATGGTGTGCGCTTGGGCTTGTTCGACCCCGGCATGACTGGAAATCCCATTATCCACCGTGATCAATAGATCCGGTTGAAAGCGAGTAAAGGCCAAGTCCGCAATCGCAGGTGTCAGCCCATAGCCATACTTAAAGCGATCAGGCACCAAATAGCAGACATCGGCGCCCATCTCGGTCAAGGCCAACAGCATCAGTGCTGTGCTGGTCGCGCCATCGGCATCATAGTCGCCCACGATGACGATTTTCTTGCCTTGATCAATGCTCTGATCAATCAAGTTCACCGCGGCGTCTAAGCCCTTGAGCTGTGGCGCCAGCAAATGCTTGAGCTTCAGTTCTAGCTCTTGGGCAGAGGCAACCCCACGCCGCGCTAGAATTTGCGCAAAAAAAGGCGAAAGCCCCTGAAAATTTTCAGGCGCACTCAGAAAAGGACGTTGTTGGACACGGAGCTGTGACATTTTATTTATCGCATCTTTCTTATGGCATCTTATTTATGGCATCAGGCGTTGTATTTTCCAACCCACATCAGTATGCACATAGCTGACGCGATCATGTAAGCGATTCGGACGGCCCTGCCAAAACTCATAATCGCTCGGGATCACGCGATAACCGCCCCAAAACTCAGGCTTGGTCAGTTGATCTTGCTGTGCAACTTGCTGTGACAAGGCTTGAAAGCGTTGTTGTAACAACTCACGACTCTCGATCACACCACTTTGCGGCGTACTAATATGCGCAGCAATTTGGCTATCACGCGGACGCTTTTGATAGTAAGCACTTGACTCAGATTCCGAGATTTTCTCTACCCGACCATGTACGCGGATTTGGCGTTCAAGTTCAGGCCAGTAAAACAGCAACTCTGCCGCAGGATTGGCCGCAAGGTCGAGGCCTTTTTGACTGTCATAGTTAGTATAAAAATCATAGCCCTGTTCAGTGGCACCACGCAGCAACACGGTACGCACATGTGGGCGCCCCTGTGCATCTGCGGTCGCGAGCGACATCGCATAAGGCTCATGTAACTGCGCAGTCAGGGCTTGATTAAACCACTGCAAAAACTGCACATGTGGATCAGCCGTCATCTGCGCTTCGAGCAATTCATCTTTTTGATAACTCAAACGCAATTCGCTTAAATCTTTGATCATATCACTCATATTACTGTCCTAAGCCACCTGTGCTTGTTGGCGTACCGCATCGGCGAGTTGGTTGGCTAATGTGGTGACTTCATCTAAATCATCACCTTCGACCATGACGCGGATCACGGGTTCTGTACCAGACTTACGAATCAACAGTCGACCACGACCATCAAGTTGTTTCTCCGCACGTGCAAAGGCGTCAACCAAGGCGGGCACTGCATAGGGGTCCATCTTCTGCGCAAGGCGCACATTGACCAATACTTGTGGGAACAATTTTAAATCCGCCACCAACGCATCTAAACTCTGGTCTTGTTCGACCATCACCGTCAGGACTTGCAATGCTGCGATGATCGCATCACCTGTGGTACTTTTATCGAGGGTCAGGATATGTCCAGATGGCTCGCCACCGATCACCCAATCATTTTGTTCCAAAGCTTGTAATACGTAGCGATCCCCGACACCGGCGCGAACAAAAGGTACCTCGGCTTTGGCCAAAGCCAATTCGAGTGCCATATTGCTCATCACTGTGCCAACGATCCCAGCAGGGCGTTGTTTGGCTTGGGTGGCGAGGATATACAAGATATGGTCACCATCCACCAACTGACCGTGTTTGTCGACCATCACCACGCGATCGGCATCACCATCAAAAGCCACACCAAGATCAGCCTGATGTTCTAAAACCGCTTTTTGTAAGCCTTCAGGATGGGTTGAACCACAGTTTTCATTGATATTGACACCGTCTGGGCTGTCATTCAGTGCAATGACTTTAGCCCCGAGCTCTCTAAATACTGCAGGCCCAACGCTATAGGCAGCACCATTGGCACAGTCCACCACGATTTTTAAGTTTCTCAGATCGAAGTGGTAAGGAAAAGTCGACTTACAGAATTCGATATAACGACCGTTGGCATCTTTGACGCGAACGCTTTTACCCAAATTGGCCGTGTCTTCGATCAACAGCTCTTTATCGAGTTCTTGGTTGATGGCGTGCTGTAATTCATCAGAGAGTTTTTTTCCTTCATTCGAGAAGAATTTAATCCCATTATCAAAATAAGGGTTATGCGACGCTGAAATCACGATCCCTGCATCGGCATGCAAGGCACGGGTCAGATGTGCGATCGCAGGTGTGGGTAATGGCCCAAGCAAATGCACATAAACACCTGCTGCGTTTAAACCGGCCTGCAATGCAGACTCTAAGATATAACCGGATAGACGGGTATCTTTGCCCAAGACCACGATTGGTTTTTTATTTTGACGAATTTGTTTTAATACTTTTCCTGCGGCAAAACCCAATGCCAAAGCAAATTGCGGTGTGATCGGGGCCTCACCAAACTTTCCACGAATACCGTCTGTACCAAAATAGCTCATCCTATACCCACTCTTTCTCTATGTATTCAACACTTAATTAAAGACTGTATCACTAGGTTTATTTTCAAATTGGTTTTCAAATTGGATCAGCCTAATCTGATCCAGTTTTTTTAATCAATACTCTAGAACCTAGAATTTCATCGTTCTACTTTACACTAAACTTTACTCTACACTAAAAATTAAAAAAGCCATCCTCAGCGGACAGCCTTTTTGCATAAACGTCTTACAAATGATTAAAACCAATTAACCAATACGATAGTTCGGCGCTTCTTTGGTGATGGTCACATCATGCACATGCGACTCTTGCATACCCGCCGATGTGATTTTCACAAATTTTGCATTTTGACGTAAGTCTTCAACAGTCGCAGAACCGGTATACCCCATAGAAGAGCGTAAACCGCCCATCATTTGATGCACGATTGCACCCATTGGGCCTTTATACGGAACACGTCCTTCGATCCCTTCAGGCACCAACTTTTCAGCACCCGCTTTCGAGTCTTGGAAGTAACGATCCGCAGAACCAGTTGCACCGGCCATCGCACCCAAAGATCCCATACCACGATAGGCTTTGTAGTAACGACCTTGGAAAAACTCAACTTCGCCAGGTGCTTCTTCAGTCCCTGCCATCAATGAGCCCACCATGATGGTGCTTGCACCAGCGCCGAGCGCTTTGGCCATGTCACCAGAGAAACGAATACCACCATCTGCGATCAAAGGAATTTGATCTTTCAGTGCATTGGCGACATTATCAATCGCAGAAATTTGTGGAACACCAATACCGGCCACGATACGTGTGGTACAGATTGAACCAGGACCAATACCGACTTTCACCGCATCCGCACCCGCATCCATCAAGGCCAACGCAGCATCACCTGTCGCAATGTTTCCGCCAATGACTTGAACTTGTGGGTAGTTTTGTTTCACCCAACGTACGCGTTCAATCACACCCGCTGAATGGCCATGTGCGGTGTCAACCACGATCACGTCCACACCGGCATCAACTAAGGCTTCAACACGTGCTGGTGTTTCAGCACCCGTACCAACCGCAGCACCCACGCGTAAACGACCTAAGTCATCTTTACAGCTGTTTGGATAAAGCTCGGCTTTGCGAAAATCAGTCACGGTAATCAAGCCTTTCAGGACATGATTGTCATCCACGACCAACACGCGTTCAATACGATGTTTTTGCAATAGTGCTTGGATATTCTCTTTGGACTCACCTTCTTTGACCGTCACCAAACGATCTTGAGTCGTCATGATGCTGCTCACTGGCTGTTCAAAGTTGGTTTCAAAGCGTGTATCACGACCTGTCACGATACCAACCACTTTGCCATCTTTCACCACAGGTACACCGCTGATATGATTCGATTCAGTAATCGCCATCAATTCACGTACTGTGGTTTCTGGGCTCACGGTGATTGGGTCTTTAACCATCCCAGCTTCAAATTTTTTCACACGACGAACTTCTGCAGCCTGTGCAGAGATGTCCATATTTTTGTGTAAAATTCCAATCCCGCCGTTTTGCGCCATCGCAATCGCCATACGGGACTCAGTCACCGTATCCATTGCAGCTGTCACAAGGGGAATGTTTAATTGAATGCCACGAGTCAGGCGTGTCTTTAAAGAGACATCTTTTGGGAGGATCGTAGAATAGGCAGGGAGTAATAAGACATCATCGAAGGTTAACGCTTCTTGAACGATGGTCAGCATAACAGTCTCACTGGTAATTTCC
>JASLJB010000325.1 GCA_030152605.1 Acinetobacter sp.
TCGGTCGGATGTGCGATTGGGCTGCTGGGTTGAGTGGCCTGTTGCTGTGCTAAAAACAGCTGTTGTTGCACCTGCATACGGCGCCAAATGGCTTTGATCCGTGACACGATTTCACGTGAACTAAAGGGCTTGGTGCAGTAGTCATCCGCACCGATTTCCAAGCCGATGATGCGATCGATCTCATCATCGCGCGCGGTGAGAAATAACAACGGGCTATGACTCAGACTGCGGATCTGTTTACACACCTCGAAACCACTCAGGTCGGGCAAGCCAACATCCAAGATAATAAAGTCAAAATCCTGCTGCTCGACCAATTCGATCGCCTGTTGCCCGGTGCTGGCCCAAATCACCTGCCAATCTTCACGTTCTAGTGCATAACGCAGCGGCATCAGAATCGCGGCATCATCTTCGATACAGAGGATTTTTTTGGGCTCATTCATAAGGCATTCAGGTTGTTCATCGGCAGACAAAATAGTCAGTTGATGATTTAGAACATTAATTGTCGATCTGTCAACGCTAAGCCGCGATGAATTTAGGATCAAGTCATGACAAATGGTTTTTCATCAACAAATCTTCACGGTCAGCGATCAAGGCCATGTGCGTGAATAGGTCAATGCGTGTATCGATGTCAGTCGCGAGCAGTTGTCGCTGAGGGCCGGCAGCGCGGCTTGGGGAGAGGTCGAGCGAGAGATGCGATCACGAGTTTGCCCTGTCATTATCGGATTTGATCGTCACGCCAATCACAGGACAATATGCTAAATGAAAGGTAATGTTTAGCATCTCTTTGCCCAGATTGGATAAATATGGGCAGGGCTAAGACTACACTAAATTTTCGTTCATGGTGCATAAAATAAGCAAAGTTTGCTTAAATTGCATTCGATTGATTGCTTTTTAGCCTAATTGTGCTGATCCCACAGTGAGAGTTGCGGATCGGGCTGTGCCTCACTGAGCTGATACACCCCGATCCCGATCAATCTAAACTGATCGTGTGTTGCAATCTGCATCTCATCCAACAACTGCGCCAACAGCGTATGCAAATCCTCAGCACGCTGAAAGGGCTGTTTAAAACTTTTACTGTGTTGAATGACTTGGAAATTTTTCAGTTTCAGTTTGACGCTGATGCCACGTGCCTGTAGCTGTTTTTGGCTCAGATTGGACCAAACTCGATCGATCAATCTCGGCCAATGCGGCAGACAATCTGCCAAGCTCAGGTCCTGATCAAAGGTAGTTTCTTTGGAAATCTGCTGCCTTTGGCGTTCTGCCTCGACTGGACGTTCGTCGATGCCTTGCGCATACAGATATAGCTGTAGGCCGTATTTACCAAAATGTTGCAGCAATAGGTTTTGCTCCACCTGCTGCACATCGCCAAGCGTGATCAGGTTCAAGGCTTTGAGTTTCTCCGCCGTGACCCGACCGACACCCGGTATTTTGGTCAGCGGCAGGTCTTTGATAAAGGCTTGGATCTGACTGGGCTTGATGATGTAAATACCATGCGGTTTGTGCCAGTCCGAGGCAATTTTGGCCAGAAACTTATTTGGTGCCACGCCGGCAGAGGCCGTCAGTCCAGTCTGTTGCAGGATATCGGCTTGGATCGCCATGGCGACTTCGGTGGCACTGGCCATATTTTTGAGATTCGTGGTCACGTCGAGGTAGGCTTCATCTAGGGACAGCGGCTCAATGATCGGGGTATAGCACTGAAAAATTTGATGGATCTGTGCCGACACCGCACGGTATTTGTCAAAGTTGGGTTCTAGCACCACCACCTGTGGACAGCGTTTACGTGCTTGCGTCATCGACATGGCCGAACGTAGTCCAAATGCCCGCGCAGGATAGGAGGCCGCCGCGATCACCGCGCGTGTATGCTGTGAGGCGATCACCACCGCTTGCTCGCGTAGTTCAGGATGTTCGCGTAATTCGACCGATGCATAAAAAGCATCCATATCGATATGAATAATTTTTCTCATGCAACTCACTTATCTAGCTGGCTTAAGTTCTCATGTGTCCCATGTCTTGCTTTCATGCCTTACGCTTTTCATTTTACCAAATGGAGCGTAAAGCCTCTTCCTTTAGGTGGAGGATACAAGCGACTGGCGCAAGCCATGCGACACACTTTGTCGTTTAGCCTTATTCTATAAGGTTTTCCACCTACTAAACTGCTAGAATTTAAGCCAATGAAAACACTCAAATTGCGCATCAAAGACAAACACGCAAAGTTGCTCACACAATTAGCAACTGAGGTGAATTTCGTCTGGAATTATGTCAATGATTTGTGTTTCAAACACCTACAGAGAACAGGACAGTTTTTTTCATCATATGATGTTGATAAATATACCAAAGGTGCATCTAAAGAATGTGGGCTACATAGTCAAACCATTCAAGCTATTTCAGCGGAACTTGTAACACGTAGAAAGCAATTCAAAAAAGCTAAATTAAGATGGCGTGTCAGTAATCCCAAGTCAGCTAAAAAATCCTTGGGGTGGATACCTTTTAAAAAATCTGCGATCAAATATCAAAATGGCCAGATCAAATATGGCGCTCAATGGTTCAGTCTTTGGGATAGCTACGGCTTAAGCGAATATAACGTTAGAACTGGTTCATTTGTTCAAGATGCCCGTGGGCGTTGGTATGCCTGCTTTGTTGTTGATCCCAAGCCTGTTGAGCAAAGCGCATCAAAGACAAGCATCGGTATTGATTTGGGCTTAAAAGACCTTGCGACGTGTTCAGATGGCGTAGTGATTTCTAATCCTAAATACTATCGCCAGTATGAGCAAAAGCTTGGGGTTGCTCAAAGAGCACGGAATAAAAAGCGCGTCCGTGCGCTCCACGCTAAAATTAAGAATAGTCGCCAAGATCACTTGCACAAGGCAAGTACGGCATTGGTTCGCAACCACGCCTTGATTGTGATCGGTAATTTAAGTGCTGCAAAACTGCTAAAAACTAAAATGGCGAAATCTGTTTTAGATACTGGATTTTCTGCGCTAAAAACAATGCTCAAGTATAAATGCGAGAACGCAGGGGTATTGTTTGAGGAAGTCAGCGAAAGATTCACCACCCAAATCTGTTCGAGCTGTGGTGATATCACCTCTAGCAGTCCGAAAGGTAGAATAGATTTGCGAATAAGAGTATGGGAATGTGAATGCGGAAGTTCCAATCAGCGGGATGTAAACGCAGCTAAGAACATACTTGCGCTTGGACATAAGCGTCTAGCAGTAGGAATCACCCCCGTTTAGGGG
>JASLJB010000105.1 GCA_030152605.1 Acinetobacter sp.
GCCAACTGCAGGAGCTCGTGCAGGCCGTCCAGTCCACAGGCGCCGGCGGCCAGCTCACGCTGACCGTCATCGTCGCGCCCACCAAGGGCGCGGCCGAGGCCGTGGTGGTCAAGGACCAGATCAAGCTGAAGAAGCCCGAGATCAAGAGCGCCGGCACGCTGATGTTCCCGACGCCCGAGGGCAACCTGAGCCGCAAGCATCCAAAGCAGGACGACCTGCCCGGCATCACCCTGGCCAGCGACCGCGTCCGCGCGGGCTGATCACCCCAGAGACCGACTTTCCCCATTCCTCCACTTTCCCATCACATGGCCACCGAATCCATTGACACCATCCTGACCGCCGGCACATGTCACCTTTCTTGTAACGACGGATGGCTTCTTCGCCTTGTTCGTTCCAAGAAATATCAGACAAGTGAACTAGACCGTCGATACCGCCTGGTAAACCGATGAAGATACCGAAGTCAGTGATTGACTTGATTGTACCTGATACTTTTTCGCCTTTTTCGTGCGCTTTAGCAAACTCTTCCCATGGGTTAGCACGAGTTTGTTTGATACCGAGTGAAATACGACGACGTTCTTCATCAACTTCAAGAACCATAACATCAACTTCATCACCGATCTGAACAACTTTAGATGGGTGGATGTTTTTGTTGGTGTGATCCATTTCAGAAACGTGAACTAGACCTTCAACGCCTTCAGCGATTTCTGCGAAACAGCCGTAGTCAGTTAAGTTAGTTACACGTGCTTTAACGATAGAACCTTTAGGATAACGGTTCATGATCGCTAACCATGGATCTTCGCCAAGTTGTTTAAGACCTAGAGAAACACGGTTACGTTCTTTGTCAAATTTAAGAACTTTAACAGTTACTTCTTGACCAACTTCTACAACTTCAGAAGGATGCTTGATGCGTTTCCAAGCCATATCTGTGATGTGAAGTAGACCATCGATACCGCCTAGGTCAACAAATGCGCCGTAGTCAGTAAGGTTTTTGATCGTACCAGTAACAGTTTGACCTTCTTCGAGTTGAGAAAGTAATGCTTCACGATCAGCAGAAGATTCTGCTTCCATGACTGCACGACGAGAAACAACAACGTTGTTGCGTTTAGCGTCAAGTTTAATGATTTTAAACTCTAACTCTTTACCTTCAAGATGCGTCGTATCACGGATTGGACGTGTATCTACCAAAGAACCTGGTAAGAATGCACGAACTGGACCGATATCAACTGTGAAACCGCCTTTGACTTTACCAGAAATAACGCCAGTAACGATTTCGCCGTCTTCAAAGATTTTTTCGAGTTTAGTCCAAGTTTCAGCACGTTTTGCTTTTTCACGTGAAAGAACTGTTTGACCCATGCCGTTGTCAAGCGCTTCAACAACAACATCAACAGTATCGCCAACTTGAACTTCAAGTTCACGTTGTTCATTTAAAAATTCAGAACGCGAAACAACACCCTCTGATTTAAGCCCTGTATCAACGGTTACCCAGTCAGAGTCGATGCTAACAACAACACCTTGGATGACTGCACCCTTTTCAACGTTAAAGTTTAATACGCTTTCTTCAAAGAGGGCTGCAAAAGATTCGGTCATGATATACCTAGAAAAGTCAGCGGTCTTGGATCAGACAAGGCCGGTTTAGTTATGCATTTACATAGTCCATATAGAACTGATCAAGCTATGCTTCTGCTAATATTCAGGATTTGGCGAGTTGTCCATTGACGTAATCGGTCATGCACTTAAACACTTCATCAATATTGAGTTTTGAACTGTCAATGATATAAGCGTCGGCAGCAGGTTTGAGCGGAGCTACAGTACGTTCTGTATCACGCTGATCACGCGCTTGGATGTTAGCCAAAATTTCGCTTATTTTAACATCGTGCCCCATAGCCTGCAACTGTTTTACTCGCCGTTCTGCCCGTGATTGTGCCGATGCGGTCAAGTAAATCTTGGCAATGGCTTCTGGAAAAATCGTTGTGGCCATATCTCGTCCATCCGCCACCAAACCTGGCGCAACAGCAAATGCACGCTGACGTTGAAATAATGCACTTCTAAGTTCAGGAATAGCGGCAACTTTTGAGGCATATTCCCCCACACTTTCAGTTCGGATTTGCTGGGTCACATCCACAGCATCCAGATAAACTTGTGTACCGGTCGCCTGACTTTTAAATTGGATATCGAGGTTTTTTGCAATTGTAACGCATTGTTCGAGACACTCAGAATCCTGCAGATTTGCTAACAGATTTTTTTGCTGTAATGACAATCCCAATAAACGGTAGATCGCACCAGAGTCAAGTAAGTGATACTGATAGTGTTCAGCAAGTTTTGCTGCCAAAGTCCCTTTACCTGATCCACTTGGACCATCGATGGTGATGATGTGTGTTGTCATTGCATTCCTCTTTTCAAGCCTTATTTATGCGAAAGTTTTTGCCAGTTTAGAAAACCCTAGACCAATCGCAAACTGCAACTGCTTGAGGATCAGCTGACTAAGGAAAGGAACACGGGCTTGTAACTCAATACGATAGCTCACCAAGGTGCGATCAGCACTCAGTTGCTGAAATTGAATCACACCGAGATGATGCTTGATTAATGGATTTTTAATCAATTTATATTCAATGCGTTGATTTGGTTGCATCAAGGTGATGACTTCTTGAATCGGCTTAATCGGGCCGAATCCCATGCGACGGATCGAGCCAACCCCATCTGGACATTCAGGATCTGCCGCATCTTTGACTCGAGTCACTTGGATCGGTGCAAATGTGGTGTTGTAAGTGGCGTGTTGAGATAACAACGCAAATACTTGCGCGACGGGTGCTTTAAATTCTTGTTCGATTTGAATGGATTTCATTGTCCTTCCTTTTTGGATACAGCAAAGCAAGCATGACGATGAGCTTCGTCAAAAAAGTTACTGTATTGTAAAGGCTTATGATTCGACATTGAATTGCTTTTGCGCAAGCTTGTGCTGTTTCTTTTGCTCACGTCGCATTTTAAAAAACTGTGACAACTGCGCTGCGCACTGTGCCTGCAAACACCCCCCCTCAAAGCTAAAGCTATGATTGTAGTAACCGCTGTCCAAGAGTTTACGTGCACTGACCAGTGCCCCAGCCTTAGGTTCAGTGGTGGCAAACACCACCCGTGCCACACGCGCATGAATCAAAGCACCGACGCACATGGTACATGGCTCTAAGGTCACATAAAGGGTGGCATCTTCGGGGAGACGGTAATTTTCTGCCTGTAAACAAGCCTGCCGCAACGCTTGAATCTCAGCATGTGCCGTGGGGTCATGTAATTCGATTGGGCAGTTATATCCCTGCCCGATGATTTGCCCCTGACTGACAATTACCGCACCGACCGGCACCTCACCGCGCTGGGCCGCTTGGGCCGCCTGCTCAAACGCAAGCTGCATCCAGCTTTGATCTTGCTCGCTGTCGCAAGGATCAAGCGCATCAACTTGATTGCGCGCTTGTCGATCCGAGGCTTGATCATCGGCGGGTTCGATGCAGAGCTGTGCTTTCATCTTGGGTTCACAATATATAGAAACATTGGATCAGGCGGATTAAATCACATCATATTGCTGAAGCAATTTATTCCAGCTTTCGATATTGGTGACAGGCGGATGATTGGCCAAGATGCCTTTTAAACTCATAGACTGTACATTTTCCCACTCAGGTGAAAGATCTTTATCCACCAAACGAGCACGCACCCCTTCTACAAAGTCAGGATGGCGGATTTTCCAATCTGAAATTTGTGTTTCCAAGGCAAAGACTTCCTGCCACGGATGGAACTGTCTGCCCCACTGCCACAACAACCAAGTAATCGCAGCGGTACTTGGCGAACCTTTTTGTAGGTTTTCACTGGCCTGACGCAACCAATCACTGCGCGCATCACTTAAGCCAATAATCGCCGCATAATCTTGTTCAAAGTTAATGCCACGACAAACACTGTGAATCACATCCAATGAGTTTTGCAACGGTCCCGGTGGTACCGGGCGATGTAAAGCATTTAATGTATCGTCGAGTGCGCGGAAATCCCCAGCAGGATAATGCTCCCAATCGATATCCAATAACTTTTGTAGTACCACATCACGCTGTGCATCGCAGATATGTGTCGCCCAACCAATCCCATAAGCCCCCGCCGCAGTCATGATCGAACCGGTTAAACCGGTAAACAGACCAATCGGACCACGATCTGCCAAGAAACGGCTTGCGCCCACATCAGGATAAAGTCCGATATTGACCTCAGGCATGGCCAAGCGTGAGTACGGTGTCACCAAACGAAATGGCGCGGCCATAAACAAACCTAGACCACCACCCATGACATAACCTTCACCCCAGACCACAACCGGCTTGGCATAGTTATGTAGGAGTAGATCGAGCGCGTATTCATTTTCAAAAAATTGATTGGCAGTATCGACTTCGTTATTGATCACCAATTGACGTAGCTTGCGTACATCGCCACCCGCACAAAATGCTTTTGGGGTGGTCGAATCTAACCAAATGGCTTTGACGCTGTCATCTTCATGAAAGTCTTGAAAAACTTTGAGTAATGCAGACGCAATTGACTCATCCAATGCATGCAAAGATTTGGGCCGGTTCAGCCGAATAATACGCCAACCATTTTTGGCTTCTTCTATGATCAAATCAAGATGATAGTTATTTGTATGAAGTAAATTTGTCATGCGTCCAGCTGCCAGTCGATGGGCTCAATGCCATGTTGTTTCAGATAATGATTTGTTTTTGAAAAAGCTTTACATCCAAAAAAACCGCCTCGATTTGCTGCCAATGGCGAGGGATGTGCGGCTTTTAACACCAAGTGTTTTTCGAGGTCGATGCGTTGCCCCTTACGTTGAGCATATGCCCCCCATAAGATAAAGACCACGTGCTCTCGTTGTTGATTCAGTACATCAATCACGTTATCCGTAAAAGCTTCCCAGCCTTGTTTTTGATGTGAGGTCGGTTGCCCTGCCTCAACCGTCAATACGCTATTCAGCATCAATACGCCTTGATCGGCCCATTGGGTTAAATCACCATGTGATGATTTCGCCAGCCCCAGATCAGTATTCAGCTCATGAAAAATATTGCGCAAGGACGGCGGGATTGCAACGCCTTTTTGTACGGAAAAGCTCAAACCATGCGCTTGATTTGGGCCATGATATGGATCTTGGCCGATAATCACTGCTTTGACTTGCGCCAAAGGCGTCCGGTCCAATGCGCTAAAAATCATCGAACTCGGCGGATAAATTGTTTTGTTTTCAGATTTTTCTTTTATCAGAAAATCACGTAAATCGTCCATTTTTTGGCTGAGCAAAAAATCTGCCAATGCAGCTTTCCAGCTGGGTTCAAGGCGAATCTGATTCAGTTTTGCTTGTCCCTGTTCAGTTAGACTCATTTTATATATTGCATCCTAAATCTATGATTTCACATCACAGTGCGACGTCTAAACCTTGACTTGTAAATCAACTTCAGGATTCAGAAATTGAATCCCTTGCTTTAACTTCTCATACATCTGTGGATCGGTCCACTCTGCAACCACTTGTTCAGAGAATTGGATCTGATCGAGTTGCAGCACGCCCATTTGCTCATTTTCAATATCTTCTTGAAAACTTTGCGCATAGCCGGTGTCGGTCTCATGCACAATCACCGAATACACCTCGACATCACCTTCACCGTTTTGGGTGATGGTGGCCTTGAGCACTTCTTGAGCGAGGAAGAAGAAGATCCGTGAGAATTGCTCTGCCGAGGGAGAAACAGGCAGGGCCACCCAACGCGCGCTAAATTTTTTGCAGGCGTCAATATAGTCCGGATCATCTTGTTGCCAAAAGCAAATCGCATGATCAAAACTATCAAAAATATCCTTGATCAGACCTTTGAGCAGACCGAAGTCATACACCATTTGTCCATGATCGAGGCGTGACGCTTTGAGCAATAATTCAACTTTATAGCTGTGCCCGTGAATAGAGCGCTTGCAGCGATCTGATGTGCAATTGCGTACAATATGTGCGTTTTCAAACTTAAACAACTTACGAATTAACATGTGCCAAATATATCAACAAAACGTTAAAAATTGATTATAGAACAAAAGCACAGACATTCGCATTAAATTTAGTGTTCTCAGCCCATGATGATTTTTTTATATCACTTAAGCGGTGATTTTTCGTGATTGTTTAGGCAGTTTTCAAGCTTGAGATCAGCAGCAACAACGAAGTTGTGAGCGCATTTTGCAGCAGCATGCATCGAGTCCACAATTTCCAGCGATGCCGAGCTGCTTAAAACGGCAGCAATTGACGCGAATAGACATAGACCTGTTTATCTTTACGCTTGAGATAGCTGCTGAGTTGGCGATTGCGATTGGACAGTTGCACCTCGATATTGGCTTTGAAGTATTCAGATTTGACATCAAACAACTCATTGGCACGGGCTTTGGCATCGGCATTCAACTGTGCAAATGGCGCTTGCTCGAATAAGGCATTGACGTTGGTGAAATGTTCGAGTTTTTGTTGTTTCGACGCGAGCAGCGCAGTGACTGCATTGAGATCCAAACTTGGATCTAAGCTGGCCAAAACCAAGGCCGGTGCAGTATTAATATTAATCTTGGTCATGCTATCCGGCAGTGCGACCAC
>JASLJB010000107.1 GCA_030152605.1 Acinetobacter sp.
ATGCCAACCGCCAAGGGTGCTTCATGCCCAATCTTGTCGTTTTTAGTGGAAGTGCTCATCCACAATTCGCCCAAAAAGTCGTAAGCCATTTGCATATCCCTTTAGGTGCTGCATCTGTAGGTCAATTCTCTGATGGCGAAATTGCTGTCGAAATTACTGAAAATGTACGTGGTAAAGACGTTTTTGTTGTGCAACCTACCTGTGCCCCAACCAACGATAACCTCATGGAAATCTTGGTGATGGCTGATGCATTACGCCGTGCGAGCGCCGGTCGTATTACTGCAGTGATTCCTTATTTTGGTTATGCACGCCAAGACCGTCGTCCTCGTTCAAGCCGTGTGCCGATCACCGCAAAAGTGGTTGCAGATATGCTCACCACAGTCGGTATCGATCGTGTAGTCATGATTGACTTGCATGCGGATCAGATCCAAGGCTTCTTCGATATCCCAGTCGACAACATCTACGGTACGCCTGCGTTACTCGCCGATTTACGTCAGCAACAACATGATAATTTGATGGTTGTTTCTCCAGACGTCGGTGGTGTAGTTCGTGCACGTGCTGTTGCTAAACAGATGGGTGATATTGACCTTGCGATTATTGACAAACGTCGTCAAAAAGCTAACGAAGCTCAAGTGATGCATTTGATCGGTGATGTTAAAGACCGTGACTGCGTCATCGTTGATGATATGGTCGATACCGCAGGTACTTTGTGTAAAGCTGCTGATGCGTTAAAACAATTTGGTGCTCGTCGTGTGGTTGCCTACGCAACACACCCTGTTTTATCAGGTAAAGCATTAGACAATTTACGTCATTCTGTGATTGATGAGTTGGTTGTCACTGACACCATCCCATTGTCAGCAGAAGCACAAGAACATCCAAAAATTCGTCAAGTGTCTGTTGCCGGTATGGTTGCAGAAACAATTCGTCGTATTAACAACGAAGAATCGATTAGCGCAATGTTCGATAGTTATCTATAATAGCGCAACAATTTTTAAGCCCCGTCCCTATGGATGGGGCTTTATCTCACTAAACTGGTCGCAAGTTTAGTCCATTTCACCTCTATGAGGATTTACTCATGACAAATTTTACATTAAACGCGCAAGTGCGTGCTGAAGACAAACAAGGGAAAGGTTCGAGCCGCCGCCTTCGTCGTGAAGCTTTAGTTCCTGCCATCATTTATGGTGGTGCTGCTGATGCTACACCGTCTTCAATCACTGTCGAACTACGTCAGTTGGTTAAAGCACTTGAAGACAACACTTTCTTCTCTTCAATCATCACTGTAGATGTTGAAGGCAAAAAAGAACAAGTGGTAATCAAAGCATTACAACGTCACCCAGCTAAAAACACGCCAATGCACGCTGACTTCATGCGCATTGTTAAAGGTGAGTTGATGACGGTTAACGTTCCTGTGAACTTCTTGAACCAAGAAACTTCTAAAGGCGTTAAAGCTGGCGGTATCGCAACTGTAAACTTAACTGAAATTCTAGTTGAGACTTTGCCACGCAACCTTCCTACTTCAATCGACGTTGACATTGCTGATCTCGAAATCGGTCAAGTGATCCGTCTTTCTGACTTGACTCTTCCTGAAGGCGTAACTATTCCTGCGCTTCTTCAAGGTGAAGATCAAGACCAAACTGTTGTTTCTATCACAGTTGTTCAAGAAGAAGTTGAAGCTGACGACGCTGCTGACAGCGAAGAAGCTGGCGAGTAATCGTTGCAATGAGTCATCGGAATCAAAATTCGATTTCTATGATTGTTGGTTTGGGCAATCCCGGTCGGGAATATGCCCAAACTCGACATAATGCGGGCTGTTGGTTTGTTGAACAACTGGCCGCACAATATCGTATTCCCCTCAAAGTAGATCCTAAATTCCACGGAATCAGTGGTCGCGGAACGATCGAAGGCCATGATGTACGCCTATTGATCCCAACAACCTTTATGAACCGTTCTGGTCAAAGTGTTGTCCCCTTCGCGAAATTCTATCAAATTGCTCCTGAATCAATGCTGATTGCCCACGATGAGCTGGACATGAACCCAGGGATTATTCGTCTAAAAACAGGCGGTGGTCACGGCGGTCATAACGGCTTAAGAGATATTGTGCCGCACATCGGTGCAAACTTTCATCGTCTGCGTATTGGGATCGGTCATCCTGGCCATAAAGAAATGGTTTCAGGTCATGTCTTGGGTAAAGCACCCAGCAGTGAACAAAGCCTGATGGATGATGCAATTTATCATGCCACCACCCGAATCAAACTGTTGCTCGATGGCGATATTCAACAAGCCATGAATCAAATTAACGCCTACAAGCCTTAACTAGAATACGCTCAGCTCGATCTCTCTCAACTCGTCTCCTTCTAAAACTTCCTATTGGGCAATGACTTGCCATCTTCCTGAATAAAGCGCAAAATGCCGTTCTTCATGCATAGCGATCTATGAGATACACATCTCTTTGCTTGCATAACATCCTTGTTCAGTCCAACTAAGGAGACGCTTATCATGCTATCTCGTTTATTAAAATGCAAAATCCACCGTGCCGTTGTCAGCCATGCCGAACTTCACTATGAAGGCTCATGTGCAATTGATGGCACCTTAATGGATTTGGCTGGCATTCGTGAATACGAAGAAATTCATGTTTGGAACGTGACTAATGGTAAACGCTTCACGACTTATGCGATTCGTGGTGAAAACAACTCAGGCATCATCTCTGTGAATGGTGGCGCAGCACATCAGGCTGACGTCGGTGATTTAGTCATCATCGCAACCTTTGGCGACTTTGATGAAGCTGAAGCGGCTCAACATCAACCGCGTTTGGTCTATGCCAACCCAGATAACACCGTCAATCACACCGCAAACTGTATCCCAGTCCAAGTGGTTTAAAACAGCATATCCGAATATTCAAATAAGTCGCAGCACTGAAAATGCGACCTAAAAGGATAAAGAAAAAAGAAAAAGCCCTGCGTGGGCTTTTTCTTTTTTCTAAAGTCTTATGGGCTGCTCGGATCAGCTTGACTGCCCTGCCACCATTTTCGCGATTGCTCGCAACCTAAGTCTTTTAGCTGCGCATCACGTAAGCCAATCAACATGGCATTCCCCGCTGCATCAACTTTAAACTCAGCAAACTCCGCAGCTTCATAGCACTTGCCCAAGCCTTCAGCAAATAGATAACTCGATGTACTCGGATAGAGGTTTCTCGGGGTATTGTCTGGGTTCTTGATTTTCAGTTTTTGAATCACGGCTTGGCGATCAAGTTTTTTAATATCCAAACTGCTGTGCTGCACACGCCGTGCATCATCGAGTTGTACATAAGCCTCAAGTGTTGAGCGGTTATAGATTTGGTCTGCCAACGTCAGTGCTGAGGGTAATCGCTGCTGCTGATCGTCAACCGAATCTTGAACCGAATCGTCAACCCAATTTAACGCGTAGCTGAGCTGCATATAGTCGCCCTGTAACAAAGATCGTGGATCGACTGGCGCCAGTTCAACAAAGACACGACTACTGCGTTTGAGCTGTAACTGATTCAATGTGATCATCAGCACAAACAACAGAATCGAGACACAGGCCACCAGGATTGGCAAATAGCGTTTCATGATGCTTCTCCCAACTGAGCTTGTTTATGCTGTTCTTGTTGTTTGATCATCCACGCGATGCCGAAGAGCAACACGCCAGATAGAAAAATACTCAGCGCCTTAAACATAAAACTCAAGTCCAAGCGGTAGTACAGCATCCATAAGCTGATGATCAAGCACAGGATGCTCATCGCGTAGACCAAGCGCTCCTGTTGTTGCAGTGCCCATGCCAAGATCAGCAATATCACAAAGATTTCAAAATAGCCCAGATAACTCACGACCACAGCAAATCCGGTCAGCAGCAGCGCTGAGATGTGTGTCAGTTGCTTGGAGAGTATCAACACATAGCTGATACCGATCCAGACCATGGCCAAAACCAACCAAGGACTAACACCCCAATGCCAGAGCGCATTATGTGGAAATAACAGTTGTTGAACTACGGCAAAGCCCATGCAAATGATCAAAATAAATAACATCATGGCGCGTCGATACTGTGGTTTATGCAGCATGCCGACAGCGAAAACCAAGCTATAACTCAGCATGTTTAAGATGGTCCACGACCACATCATCTGAGTGGCATTGCGGGCATCAAAGTGCCAATACACATCCATGATCATGGCTTGGGTCAAAGCATAACAAGACAGCATTTGCAGCAAGATAAATATCCAATGCGTGCGTAGATAAAAACTCAGCGCAAGAAT
>JASLJB010000201.1 GCA_030152605.1 Acinetobacter sp.
TATGAAAAACTCAAATCAAAAGATCGAGCCAAAACAGAAACAGTTACGCGTGAAGTGCAAAAGATCATTGAGCGTCCTGTTTATCAGCAGCATTGTATTGACGCTGACGGGCTGTCAGCGATCAATAGTCTCATCCCCAACAATTCCAGCTAATCTAAAACAAGAATGCCCCGAGCTTCGTCAAATCGAGTCGGGGCAGGGGAGAGATTTAGCGCCGTGGCTGGTTGAGTTTATCGGGAAATATAATGAATGCAGGGATCGGCACGGCGCTTTGGTTGATGCCCTCGAATGAGGGTTTTGATTATTTTCGAGCTAACCCTGTGTAAAGCTTTGACAAGCCACCCGGTAGGTCTTCTAAAATAAATCGAATGCTACCTTCAAAATCTCCACTTTCAACATAACGACTAGAGTGTCTAAATGAGTCAGCGTATTCTGATATAAAATTATACTTTGACAAAAAGGAATATGTTGAATTTATCTTGTCGACATGAGAGTTAATAAATTTTATGTGTTCTCTCTCCAGCGAAATTTTTTCGTCAAAAATACATTCATAACTGATGAGGAGTGTGTACAGGTCATCTAAATCATCTAGCAGTAGGTTGATGATTTTTTGATACTCTGACGAAAATAGATCACCATTGTTTAAGCCTGTGGGTGCCGGGGTTTTAGTTTTCATAAAAAATAAAAATGAATCGGCATTTTTCTTCAATCGCCTTGTGGCCGCCTTAATTTCTCTCTGCTCTGTTTCAATTTTAGTGAGTAGATGTGGAGCTCTCCAGTCTCTATAAAGCAGAATAGCAACTGCTGCCGCAAAAAATGTTGCGGATGCTGATAGGAAGTCTGTTTCAATATCGAATTCACTATGTAAGCAGCGTGAAATAATGAGGCATATTATTAGGATACCTGCTCCGACCATAAAAAAAATAAAATAATTTAACTTTTTCATATAGTTTAAATTCCACCAGATATTTCGTAAGACCAGTGCTTACTATTAAACTTTATATAACCTTACTCCCCCCACCCATCAATCTCATCTGCCCAGCTCTGCAACATCTCACGGCGTGAGTCCATGTAGCGCGCATGATTATAGGTGGCGCGCGTCTTGTTATCGCTAACATGGGCAAGTTGTATCTCAATCCAACTCTCGTTGTAATTCTGCTCATTCAGCATCGTGGACGCCGTGGCCCTAAAATCATGAGCGGACACACCAGTCATCTCAAGATACTCAAGCATGCGATTAAGGGTTGTAGGGGAGAGCATTCCTGTCTTATATACGCTTGGGAAAACGTATTCAGCGTTGGGGTGGTCGTTGTATTGCTGTCGCAGAATCTCAAATACCTGTTTCGACATCGGCACGATATGAATACGATTCTTTTTCATTGTGCGTTCTTGGGTTTTGGACTTCGCCGGGAAGGTAATGGTTTTGTTTTCAAAGTCCACAAACTCCCACCGCATTCGACGGATCTCAATTGTACGCAGCATTGTATAGATCATACACAGCCCTGCGTTTTTAACAGTCACGGACCCGCCGTATGTTTCTAGACTCATTCTTAACTTTCGACATTCTTGACTTGTGAGCGGACGCGCATGCTCAACCTCGGGACGCTCAATAATACCTCTGACCGCAAAGGTTGGGTCGTACTCGGCTTTTGATGTGGCAATCGCGTAGCGCATAACGGCACCAATATTCTGCCGCGCCTGAATTGCTGTAACTTCTCCAGTGCCTCGATTCTTTTGACGCCGAACGCGCTTAACAACATTCTTCATGATCAGCACAACATCGGCAGATGAGATCTCTCTGATATCCTTGCTGCCAATCACTTTATAAATATCTTTGTTCATCGACCTTTTAAACTGATTGATATGCGTTTCAGATTTACTAGATAGCTTGTCTTTTAAATATTCTTCGGCAATCGACTTAAATGTAATTTTATTAATTTCTTGAGTTTCAAGTTTCAGTAAAGCTTCTTCCCGGTGTTCAATCGGATTAATACCCTTAATTAAAAGCGCTTTTGCTTCATCACGCTTTTTGCGTGCTTCCGCCAAACCCACAATAGGGTATTCACCCAGCCCCATCATTAAGCTTTTTTTAAGCCATTGGAATCGATAGCGCCAAAACCTTTTTCCATTTGGTCTTATCTCGAAACACAAGCCAAGCGCATCGCTGACGCGATAGATTTTATCAGTAGGCTTTAATGTTCTTAATTTAGAATCACTTAGCATAAATATTGAGTACCAAATAAGGTTTAAAAACACGGTACTCAAGATGGTACTCAATATTTCAGATGTTGCACAGTTTTTATTGATTTGCTTAGATTTGATATGTGCTTAATTTTTAAATAATTATGGAATTCTAGGTTTGTGTAGATTTGATTATATTTGTTTAATGCTGCTTTTCGATCATGAGAAGCATATTGAACTTAACCTTTTGAAGTTTAAAGAAGTATGTGCTTGTGTCACCCAACGGTACTCAAAACCATACTCACTTTAGAAAAGTTGCTAGTGATGAAAATAAACACGCCTAAAAATCGCCGCGTGTTCAGCGGCTACTTTATCAGATTTTTTGCAGGATTGGACAGCAAAGTTGAGTGGGGTACTAGGTGAAGGGGAGATGCCACAAAAACTACAGTGCTGAATCCCATTTTTTAAGCGCTTTTCAAGCGACAAACATAGATATATTGGGGGTTCAATCTTAGCTTTGCTGTGCTCGAAAAACCTTAATCGTCCGGGTGAAGTTAAGGCTCGATCTTTAAATTTTGACCCTGCTTATTTTTAAGTTTATCTAATTAATATGTGCGTATTCTTATTGCAATAGCTCAGGAAATAGTGTGTAATTTTCTTCGGTTGATTGAGTCCGTAGGCGATACGGTAGACTAAGTGAGGTTAGAGATCCATCGTCTCTAGGAAGCAGAGTGAGTTCAAACTGAAAAGCAAAGGTGAGTTGATTACAACTAAAGAGTTATACGCGCTGAATGACGGTTATACGAAGATTTGCTTTGATACGTATGACAGATGAAATCCGAAAAGTGTCATTGAAAGAACCACAAGCAAGAGATCGCAACTTGCCAATCAACCAAATTAAAAACCCGCAGCTGCGGGTTTTTAATTAAAAGGATAATCTTTTTAATCATTTGACGGGTCTTCAGTATTTCGAAAACTCATTAATGTCAAATGGTAAATTAAAATAAAAAGTGATTTAGGTATCATGAATAAAATTTTTTAGAAGATTAAGAACTTGCGCGCTTAAAGTTATCATCATTCATGCAGTAATCTAAACTATCACGCAAGATCCCGACCATTCGATAAATATAATCTGGATGATCTAAGAAAATTTGTCCATTAGAATGCACTTCTAAACCAGCTCGCTCTAGTTCATTTCTACGCGATTCATCCATAGGTACAATAAATTGAATGGTATGTCTTTTACGATTTACATCATATCTAAATAGCCATCTATTGTTTTTCCCTTGACAAATTACTGAGTAATAACTTTCAGTATCTCGCCCTGTTAACTCATGATCTGGGAGAAGGGCTGTGACAATACGCAGAATTTCAAGTTCTTCTTTTGTGGTAATAATCTTTTCATTATCTGGGTTAACAATAAAATCAGGAACAAGGGGAGTATCCTTTTTCTCCTCTACTGTTTTTTGTTCAATGGGCTGCGCAGTAATAATTGTTGGTGAAGATAATCCTTTGACTACGGTGTCACTGATAGATTGCTGCACGGCTTGTTTAACAAATGATTGAATACTTTCAAGGAATTTAGTATTGAGCTGTCTTTGAACGTGTGCTTGTTGCGCGACAAAGCGAACGAAATCAATATCGACTTCATTAATACACTTTTTGATTACTGTTTTAAATTGCTGGATATACTGATTCTCCTCTGCAAAAAACCTTAATTTTTCTGCATGAAAATTATCATGTTTAAACTCAGCTAATTGAGTTAAGTCTTCTGGTTTAGATTTGGTGAAATCAACGGTTAAAAATGGTTTTTCATCCATGACATTGGTATTGATTAAGTCTGTAAAAAAGCGCCACTCTCGCCCGTTTGTGATAGCGCCAATAGTTACACCTAAACTACTATTAAAATATCGTGATAATTGGGGGGCATGATTGGTTAAATCAGCAGCATATTGCTTAGCCTCAATAAACATCACAGGTTTGTTGTTGCAATACAGGGCATAATCTACGCGTTCAGTTGCTTTAACACCAGGGAAGTCGGCAGCAAACTCAGCGAGAACTTTGGTTGGGTCGTAAGGGTTGAATCCTAATATATCGAGTAGGGGTAAAATTAAAGCCTGTTTAGTTGTTTCTTCAGTAGCGCAATGCTCTCCCACTTTTTTGACATGATCGATATGGTGTTTAAGCTTTTGAATGAAATCTTCCATATTTTCCCCCTGAAAATATTTTAGTAAATAAAAAATCGATATAGTAAGTGCTTTATAATCTGTTAGCCCTGATTAGAAGGCTGAAGAACATTGATAAATCATATAACCATCGTTAAATATCCATAGATATTAAAGCTAAACTTGAAGCTGTATTTATGGTTTAAGTGATGCTTAATGAAGTGTTGGTTTTATCCTGATAAGTATATGTTATTGCTATCAATAAATGATATTTAAAAACTATTATTTAACTTTAGAGGGAAATGTTGTTACCGCTAAATAAATGAACTATTTTAATTCTTCTCTCAATTAAATCATTTTAAATATTTAGGCCCAAGTTCAACTCATGCATGATAAATTTTTGTACCTCATTATTATGCAATTTTGCATTTTAGGTTCGAATAGATTATTGATTCTAAGCAATCTTTAGATTGACTTTAAACCTTAAGAATTAGTATCTTATCTAAAGCATGGGGTCTATTTATAATGAATAAAATTTTAATATCTTTGTTTTCTGTTTGTCTATCGGTTTCAAGTTTTGCGCAAGAACTTAAATGTGAAAAAAGCTATGATCAGTTTGAGAAAATCACCACAGATGTATTGAAGATCGCTCAAACAGGAAGCTACCAACAGTATGTCGCGTTTAACGATCAATATGATTATAGCGTGCAATTTCGTGATCAACATCCGGGGCAATATTATTGGGGCAGTGATTGGGTTTCCATATCTGAATTTCATGAAAATGAGCAGATGGTTTTTAATTGGCTTAGAGATGAGACCTATCAATATATTGATCAAGAATTGGCTAAACCCAAGCTCAACTTTATATCGAGTATCGGCGAAGTCTGTGTGGTTCCAACCCGTATCCGCGATGTATTTTTTGGGTCACAACATCAGACCGAGTTTGATGTGATTTACGTCCGTGACTTGGAAAATAATCACTGGCGGATGCATAATTTTGCCGGCAATGAGCGCGTCAAAGATTTAAAAGAATTTTTTAATGCCTCGGCGCAGCAACTTCAACTCTCCGCTCAATATACCGATGGATTGAATTATGCGGAGAGCGGCTATATTGCTGCACAGAAAATGTATGAGAGTTTAGGCATCGAGATTACGCCTGAAATTAAACAAGAGTTATTGAACGAGAAGCAAGAGACCTTAATTAGATTGCGAAAGAATGGTTTCTAAGGATTTGAAGTAAAGCAATAGAAAGCCACACTTGGCTGGTTTTTAACGCTTAGGGTCTGCTGATCGAGACCCTAAAATAAATCTCCCAATTACAACGCTTGCGTTTCTTTCATGAGCCAGTTTAAAACCTCACCCTCAAGATGCGGCGCCAATTGCTCGCGAACCTGTTGATGATACTGATTTAGCCACGCGATTTCAGTCGCATCGAGTAGGTTAATCAATATGCATTGTTGATGAATCGGGCATAGGGTCAGCGTTTCAAAGCCCAAAAATTTACCGTAACTTTGGCTTTCAGTGGCTGCCACTTGCGCCGCAACTAAGTTTTCGATCCGGATGCCATATTGACCTGCGTGATACAGGCCCGGTTCATTGGATACGATCATGCCTTCGAGCAGACCTGAATACGGCGTGATCGGCGCATAGTAGGACAAGACTTGTGGGCCTTCATGTACATTAAGGGCAAATCCGACCCCATGACCCGTGCCATGACGATAGTCTAAACCCTGTTGCCACAAGGGTTGACGGGCGATTGCATCTAATAGCGGAGCAGCCAAAGCCTCGGGAAACACGGCGCGTGCTAGTGCAATATGTGATTTCAACACCAACGTATAGTCGCGTTTTTGAGTTTGGCTCGGTTCACCGACCGGCACGACGCGGGTGATATCGGTGGTGCCCTCAACATACTGGCCACCTGAGTCGATCAGTAATAAACCGTTCCCTTCAATCTGTGCATAGTGGTCTGGCGTGGCGCGATAATGCGGTAAAGCGCCATTGGCATTGAAGCCCGCAATTGTGGCAAAACTCGGACCAATAAAGCCCGTTTGCTGCGCGCGATAGGCGGTGATTTGGGTGTCGATCTGTAACTCATCAATCGGCTGCTTCTGGCTGAGCTGTAGTTCCAAGTGCTGAAAGAAATGACACAGTGCGATACCATCTTTGAGCATGGCTTGACGTATATGTGCCAGTTCAGAGGGCTGCTTTTGTGATTTCAACAGCGTGCTCGGGTTAATGTCAGTGCGGACTTTGCTGTGTTGCGCGATGGCATGTTGATGAAAGACCGAGACTTTGTTTGGATCGATCAAAATACTGGTCGCTGGAATGACATTTAAAAATGCCGCTGCTTGCTCATAGTCGCGGACTTGGATCTGATCCTGATGCAAGCTTTGTTTTAGACTGGCAGAGAGTTTAGTGGCCTCGATAAATAACACCACCTGTGCCGCATCAATATAAAGATGTGCCAAGAATACCGGGTTATAGTCCACGTCCGAACCACGGCAGTTCAAGATCCATGCAATATCATCCAGCGCGGAAATAAAGTGTGCTTGGATGTGTTGATCTGCCAAATGTTGGCGGATTTTTTCGATTTTCTCGGCTCGAGTCAAGGCGTTTAAGTCCGCTTGCATTTCCCAAACCGGCTCGGCAGGTAAGGCCGGACGTGCTTGCCAGATCGGACTGATCAGATCGAGCTCACTGCATAGTTCAAAGCGGTTTTTCTGTGCAATGTGGTCTAAGGCATCAAATTGTTGAACCGCGATGATGCGTCCATCCACCGCGATTTTAGCACCCGCAGGCAACTGCTGTTCGAGCCATGCCAAATGTGTGCTGGCAGGATCAGGTGTTTGTTTTTGCAGCTCAAAGCCGGTGCCTTGTAGTTGCTGTTCAGCCTGAACCCAGTAGCGTCCGTCGACCCATAGACCAGCTTGATCGCGGGTCACCAGCACAGTACCGACTGAGCCAGTAAATCCAGTCAGCCATTGGCGAATTTTCCAATATTCAGGGAGATATTCAGACAGATGTGGGTCTGCGCTCATCAGCACCCAAGCATCAATATCGTGTTGTTGCATCTGTTGCCGCAATTCAGCCAGCCGAGCAGTCGTGGTTGATGCAGTTGATGGAGAATAAGTCATAGGAGCACCATTTTATTTAACTATCAAAGTTGGATGAAAACCGCAAAGCCACATGGAATTATGCATTTTTGTTTGACTGCGACTGGAGATATTTTTTCATCACGGGGTTGAGTAAGAATAAAACAATAGCACCAATACACAGGATAAAAATACATTGCATAAACAGACCGGGTAATTCTTCCACAGCATTACTAATCATATGCCCACCAATCAAGCCGGCCAATAAATTGCCCAAGGCAATCGCAGTACACCACAGCCCCATAATCTGGCCACGGATCAGCGTGGGGGAGAGCTTGGTCATGGCAGATAGCCCAATCGGGCTTAAAAACAATTCACCCATTGTGAGTAAAAACAAACTGCTGACCAACCAAAATGGCGACACCAAACTGCCTTGACCTGTGACCACGGCTTGACTGGCCAATGCCATCACCAGATAACCCAAGGCCGCAAACAGCAGGGCAAGCGCAAACTTCACCATATAGCTGGGGTCCTTATTGGCTTTGCCGAGTTTGATCCACAACGCAGCAGTCAGCGGCGCAAACAGCACGATAAAGATGGGATTGAGTGATTGAAACCACACGGTTGGGATTTGCAGCCCCCACAACATCCGTTCGGTATAATCACGTGCAAATAGGTTAAAGGCGGTGGGTTGCTGTTCCAGTGCCGCCCAAAATAAAGCCGCTGCAAAAATTAAAATAAAACACAGCAGAATTTTAAATTTCTCGGGTTTGCTAAATCGCGTGGAGTACATGAAATAGAGCAAATACAGCAGCAGACACAGCGCAATAAACACGGTCAGGTAGGTGGCAAGCACCACGGTGTTGATCTGGATTAATCCAGTGGTGACTAAGCCGATAATCACAGCCAGAAGGATTAAAAAGCCAAGTACGATTTTAGCAGCATAGGGGTTTTTCACCACAGGCTGATCAAAACGTGGCGCAGTGCTTGAGTTGGCGCTGAGTGATTGAGATACAGGAGATTGATTGCTAGATCTGGGAGTATCACGGATGGTCTCGGCATCTGCTGGCTGTTGTTTGAAATCCTGTAATTGCGGCAAGACATAGAAGCGAAAGGTGATTAAGGCGATCAACATCCCAAGGCCACCGATCCCGAAGCCGATATGCCAAGCATAATGTTCGACTAAAAATCCGGTCACCAGGGGTGCACAAAATGCGCCGATGTTAATCCCCATATAAAAAATTGAAAATCCAGCATCACGTCGGCTATCTGTGGCTGAGTAAAGTGTTCCGACGATCACGGCAATACAGGTTTTTAATAAGCCGGTCCCCAGCACGATCAGCACCAAGCCAAAGTAAAAAAAGAAATGATCGAGGATCGCACTCGCAGCAATCGATAGATGCCCCAGCGCGATGATGATCGAGCCATACCATACGGATTTGGCTTGGCCGAGCCAGTTGTCTGCGATCCATCCCCCAAAGATGGTCATTAAGTAAATTGAACCTGCGAAGAGACCGACCAAGGCTGCTGCGCTAGCACGTTCCAAGCCAAGGCCACCTTCTGCAACCATGGCCGACATATATAAGATCAGTAGTGGTCGAATACCGTAATAGGAAAATCGTTCCCAGAGTTCCGTTAAAAATAATCCCTTTAAAGGGCGTGGATGACCATAAAAACTTTGATCTGGATCTTGATGCGCTACTTGATCCTGAGTTGAGGTTGATTGTTGCATAGGATGTTCTTTTTGTTGTTGCGATCCCTGCATCATCAGGATTGTTTTATCGTGCAGCAACTTTATTTGTGTAACTATTCGTTTTGGTGTTTGTTTGGTCTAATTTATTGTTTTATATATCAAATATAATAGTATTAATGCAAAATATCTTAAATATAAGTTATGAGATGTGCGCTGTGCATGCTGTTGGGTGGATCGTGTGTGGTGGTGCAAACTGATGCGCAATTTAGCGGGAGTTGCCTGCAGACCATTGGCCTTCATTGCTGAGTTGTTGCGCCATTTGCTGGGTTTTTTTCAGTCCCGGCAGACGGTATTCGGTATGACCATAATCTTGAATGGATTTCCAGCGTCCCCCCCAAGTCAGCCCGACTGATTCAGCCACTTGGCCATAGTGCTGATAAGCACGCATCGCCCATGGATCACGCTCGCTGATCACGACTTTATTGTCACGTTTAAAGGCCACATCTGCCGCCAAACCAAACTGATGATAACTTTGAAATGCGCCTGCACGGGTGGTGTTGGCATTGCGGGCCAATAAGTTTTGCCGTTCTGGACTACGATAGCCTTCAAGTAGCACCAATTCATAGCCATAGCGCTCTTTCATGATCTTAAATACCATCAATAAGCGTTGTTGATAGCGTGGGTTCATACGCTCCCATTTACGATCCACCAAGTCTCTGTTGTGCTGTGCGTAGCGTTCAGACTGTGCTTGCAGGCT
>JASLJB010000223.1 GCA_030152605.1 Acinetobacter sp.
AATCTTTCGATTCTGAATTTGGTCCCGAGGGTCGGACTCGAACCGACACGTCATCTCTGACAGCGGATTTTGAGTCCGCCGCGTCTACCAATTTCACCACCTCGGGAGAGGAGTGTTTCGTTGTTGAAACGTATAATAGCGGTTTTCAGGATCATGTCAACGTCAAGTTTTACTATTTGGATATTTTTAAATCAGATCGTATTTTTTTGGATTAAAAAACATCAATTTCAGCGTAAAAATAAGAAAAAGATTATACTAAGCCCAATTTCAAATCACTTCTCCTCGCTGTAATTATGCAACTGTCTGATTTTAACTTTGAACTCCCTGATGAATTGGTCGCTCGTTATCCCTTAGAAGCCCGTAGTGCTTCTCGACTCCTCCACCTCAATGCCGATGGTACATTTCAAGATCTTCACTTCAAAGATCTGTTAGATATTTTCCAAGAAGGCGACTTGTTGGTACTCAACGACACTAAAGTCATGAAAGCGCGCTTAAAAGGCAAACGTGCCACAGGTGGTGCCGTTGAAGTGCTGGTCGAACGTATTTTCAATCAACAGACCGCACACTGTCACATCAAAGCCAGCAATTCACCGAAAGCAGGTGCTGAACTGTTTTTTGGTGAGGCTCAGATCAAAGCCACGGTGACGGGTCGTCAGGACAACTTATTTATCGTTGAGTTTTCAACCCCAATTCTGGACGTACTCGATCAGTATGGTCAGTTACCGATCCCGCCCTACTTCAACCGTGAAGCAGAAGAGATTGATACACTTCGCTATCAAACCGTTTTTCATGATCCAAGCAAGTTGGCCAGCGTCGCAGCACCAACAGCAAGTCTTCACTTCGACCAAGAGATGTTAGAAAAATTGGCAGCAAAAGGCGTCAACAAAGCCTTCGTGACACTGCATGTCGGTGCAGGCACATTTTTACCGGTGCGCACCACAGATATCGAAAATCACCATATGCATAGCGAATGGTGTGATGTCCCTGCGGCGACAGTCGAATTAATCAAGCAAACTCAAGCACGTGGCAACAAAGTCATCGCTGTGGGCACCACAGCCACTCGCGCACTTGAAAGCGCAGCACAAGCCTGTGGTGGCGAAATTGGGGCATGGTCAGGTGACACTCAGATCTTTATCTATCCTGGATACCAATTTTGTGTGGTGGATCGCTTGATTACCAACTTCCATTTACCCGAATCAACGCTGTTGATGTTGGTTGCGGCTTTATCTAGTCAAGACAATATCATGCAAGCTTATGCGCATGCGGTTCAGCAACAGTATCGTTTCTTTAGCTATGGCGATGCCATGCTGATTGATCGTGCTGTTAAAGTTTGAATGCTTTTAAATTATTTTAGTGCGTTTAAATTAAATGAAGCGAACCCAATGTTCGCCTCATCTCTTTTGCACAATTTTTAAAAATCTAGACCCAAAGGCCTTAGATCATTTTATGCGTCCTGCACTAAAGCCAAACCTGCGCTTTTTGCAGCACGCGTTCCTCCCATGAGCACAACATAGTCACGTGAACTATCTAAGCCCTCTAGCTTTTCAGCTGCACGAGGGGCTTTACTCCCGCCACCACATAAAATATAAATCGTTTGATCCGACGCCACCTGAGTTAGGCTCTCTGCATCTAAACCATCTATGGGCTGATTGACTGCCCCCTGAATATGGCCTTCTGAAAAAGCACTTGCATCACGAACATCCCAAATAACTGCATTTTCTGGGAACTCAAATGTTGTAATTTCTTGTTTACGGATCATTGCGCACTCCTTTGATGTAAACAACACTTGGCAAAAGAAGAAAACATCCCTAGCATCTCAGATATTCTTTCCATTTGTAAAGGTCTAAACTATGCCATCTTTCGATATTGTCTCTGAATTGGAAATATTTGAAGTAAATCATGCAGTTCAAAACACCGAAAAAGAGATTGCGACTCGATTTGATTTCAGGGGTTCTGATGTTTCTATTGAGCTCAATGAGAAAGCTAAAGAGATTAAAATCAACTCTGAAAGCGATTTTCAGTGTGAACAAGTCTATAGCATGCTCGAAAATCATTTCTTTAAACGTAAAGTTGATATTCAAGCGCTTGACCCGCAGAAAATGACAGCCTCGGGTAAAAACATGATCCAAGTGATTAAACTTAAAGATGGGCTTGACTCTGACACGGCAAAAAAAATAAATAAAGCCATTAAAGAGAGTGGCATCAAAGTGCAATCATCGATTCAAGGTGACAAAATTCGTGTAACCGATAAAAAACGCGATACTTTACAACAGCTCATGGCGTTCTTAAAAGAGCAGCAATTTGGCGTTCCATTGCAATTCAACAATTTTAAAGATTAAAAAACTAACTTTTTAATCTCCATTTCATCGAGGCTTTATCCATGACGCAGACCAACCGTTTATCTAAGCTTGTCAAAGCCACCTCTAAATTCCCGAAAGGTATTCGCAGCACACTTTGGACTAAAGCCTTTGGTCGCGTCGTCCCGATGGTGGGTACTGCCAACATACGCTATCTCGAAGTCGATGCGGATCATGTCAAAGTTCGTATTGAAAATAAACGCAATATGCAAAACCATATCAAAGGTGTACATGCTGCGGCGATGGCATTACTGGCTGAAACTGCAACCGGTTTTTTAACCGGTTTGCACGTTCCCGATGAACGTATCCTGCTGATCAAATCCTTACATGTGGACTATCTAAAAGTAGCGCAAGGCGGACTCACTGCAACTGCACAACTCAATCTAGAGCAACAGCAATTCATTTTAGAAAACGAAAAAGGTGAATTACTCATCCCGGTCACAGTGATTGATGATGCTGGAAATGAGCCGATTCAATGCCAAATGCTCTGGGCATGGTTACCAAAACGCAAAAAATAGTCACTGACGATGACTATTTATTTTAAATTTGAATATTCAAGATGCTCAAACGATTCTAAAATTGAGCATCTCTATGACATCTATAAAATTTAAATCTCAACTGCTTGCAAGCAGTTTATTGGCTAGCGTATTCATTACTGGATGTTCACACCTGCCATTTAGCGCTGATCAGCCTGCTCATCGCTCTAGTGCCGACTTCAATGCCGCACAACATTTAATAACTGAACAAAATAAAAACCTGGTGATTGATTTTTACCAGGGTGTGTTCACCAAACACCAAGTGACTGAATATTCAGACCGTTATCTCGATAAACGTTATATCCAACACAATCCCCACGTACCGGATGGTAAAGCCCCCTTTGTCAATTACTTCAAAGACTATTTTAAGAAAAACCCAGAAGCCAACAATAAAATCAAACGTGTGATCGCTGCCGATGATTTGGTGGTGTTACACGTGCATTCGACTCAAAACAGCCAAGACCGTGGTCAAGCGATCGTCGATATATTTAGAGTCGAAGATGGCAAAATTGTAGAACACTGGGATGTAATCCAAGAGATTCCTGCACAATCAGCCAACAACAACAGTATGTTCTAATGATTAATTTAAAATCAAACACTTAAAATCAAATATTTAAAATCACGAAACATCAAATACCATCCAACAAAAACCCCATAAGTTGTGTTCAACTTATGGGGTTCATTTAATTTAGTTTTTTGAGTTTTAACAACGCATCTATTCAGGCGCAGGCGTTAACCATTTACAACATCGAGATAATGTTGTTTTGCTTCTGCGGGGATCTGACGTTTTCCACCTTGTACATCAACTGCAACAAAAGTAAATACGCCTTCAGTCACCCGTTTCGGAGATCGAGAACTGTCATGACTGTCCCAAACTTCAATCTGCATTTGAATCGAAGTATTACCGACTTTTAATATTTTTGTATAACAACTAATCACATCACCAACTTTTACAGGCACGAGAAAAGTCATTTGGTTAATCGAAATTGTTGCGCAACGCCCTTTGCTAAAACGCTCGGCATGAATCGCGCCGGCCAAGTCCATTTGTGACACAATCCATCCACCAAACACGTCGCCACTCCAGTTGGTATCTGCGGGCATTGCGATGGTTTGAAGTGATAAAGTTCCTTCAGGTCTAAGATGAGAATCTGACACATTAACTCCAGTTGTGAGTGGCTAACTGTTGATCTAGCCATTGTTGAATTTGATTACTGCGAAGTACTCCACTGGTTCTTGCGACTTCAGTGGTTTTATTCATGAGTACCAATGTAGGAATACTCCGAATATTAAAGGCTTGGCTCAAACGTGGATTTGCTTCTGTATCAATTTTGGCAAATATGACGTTTGGATTGTCCTTGGCACAGGCGGCAAAAAAAGGTGCCATGGCTTTACAAGGACCACACCAATCAGCCCATAAATCAATCAAAATAGGTAAATCACTATTTTGGATAAATTGACTGAAATTTTGTTCATTCAGCTCAATCGGTTTAAGTGGCAATAGTTCTGCATGACATTGACCACAGGCAGGCTGAACATCTAAGCGATCTTCAGGAACACGGTTTTTCGCGCTACATGATGGACAAACAATAATCATTTAGGCTACTCCAATATGTTGATGTAAAAATGCGACTTGCGTTGCAATGGATTTCTCTAACCATTTGGTCTGATAAATATCAAAGTGACATATATCCCATTCATGATATTCAACAAATGGGGCAATATTGGTCGCTGTTTCACGACTTGATTCAATCGGGATTAAACTGTCTTGTTTGGCTGCGATAAATAACACCGGAATACTAATATCACGCACCGTTAGAATCGGTCGATAGCGAATTAAATCAAAGAAAACCCGAGAAGGCACTTCCCCACTCCAAAAAAAATCCGAGTTCACAATCGACATATAACCCTGATAACTATCTTTGGTCGGCATAAAGCTGAGTGCAAAGGGATGCACTACCGGCAGTGTTTTGGCACTGAGTCCGACTTTGGCACCCATATAATCTTGGCTCGACAATTTTAATGCTTTTGGAAAGTGTTGAATAGGATAACATTTTGCAGTCTCTGCGCCATCTACAAAAGGCACTTGAACCATCACTGCTTGAATATGACGTAATTCAGCAGCTAGATTGAGGACATATCCACCGCTTAATGAGGTCCCCCATAAAACAATTTTACGTGAGTTAATATATTTGTATTCAGTCAAAAAACTAATCACAGTTTTCCAGTCTTCTAACTGATATTTTAATGAAACCAATTCTCTTGGCGTACCGGTACTGCCACCCCAACAACGATAATCAAATAAAACCACAGCATAACCCGCCTGAGCAAAACGCTGTGCATATTCAATCAGTTTAAACTGTCTCAATGCTGCAAAACCATGCGCCATAACAATCACAGCAGGTCTTTTTATATTTTTCGGTCTATAAAAATCAGCAGCAATCAGTTGCTCTCCGCTTTTAATATAAAGTGGCTCCACTGTAAAATCATACATACACGCTCCATAGCATATTTTAATTCTTTAAATAGAAATTGAAACTGTTGCACAAATTTTCTTCAAACTTGAATGGTACACATTTAAACGCTTAAAATCTTAGCCAAGCTTAATGCTATGATGATGCGAGTTGAGTAGCATAATACGTTTACCAAAATTGTGGAGTGACAAAATGAGTGACAAAGTAGGTTTCGCAGGTCAAATCGGTCCCGAACATATTGCCCAAGTGATTGAAAAAGGTTTTAAATCAGTCATCAACAACCGCCCAGATTTCGAAGGTGGCGCATCTCAACCCACCACGGCACAACTCGAAGAAGCAGCGCGTTCAGCAGGCATCGACTATGTTTATCAACCGGTCATCTCTGGCCAAATCACCGAAGCCGATGTTGAAACATTTGCCAGCCTCTACAATACGTTACCTAAACCTATTTTAATGTTCTGTCGCACAGGCAATCGCTGCAATAACCTTTATCAACTGGCCATTCAGATGGATCTGCTCGACGATTAATCTATCCTAATTTTTAGCACTTATACCATTATAAGTGCTTTAATTTTTTAAAATTTTATCCGCTTAAATTCATGTTAAATCTTCCCATTTATACAACCTTAATACGACACACTCGTCGCAAAATTTAGATAAGAATATGCAAACTGTTCGACTCACTTGAATTTTAGGTAAAATTTATGAAAACACAGCACAAAGTACTCATGATTTTTTTCACGGTTTTGATATTAAGCGCATGTAGCACAACTCAAGTACGTCCTACGGTTGGTGTTTCAATGGGCACTGCGATTTAAAAATCGTTGAGCAGCGCAACATACGACTCAATGGCCAATTTATTTTGGCCATTTTCTTTTGGCTTTTTTATTTTGACGCTTTTATTTTAAATGCTCGCTCTCGCTGAGTTTCCCCACTCTATTTCTCATTTAAATTCGCTCGATGATTGACGTTGCACCCAAGTGCAATAATGCCTCCCCCCGATAATAAATAAATCACAGCAAGTAATTTTTTGTGTCTATATCTCAAATGTTCAACTTTTACACTGATTATTTGCTATGGTTTTATTTAGTCAAATACTTCATATAGATAGCCCCTTATTTTCCATAGATATAATATTTTTCTTCATATAAGTTAAGGTTTAAACATGTACGATATCATCATCATTGGTGCTGGCACAGCAGGTTTTAGCGCCTATAAAGAAGCAATCAAACACACTCAAAATGTGCTCATCATCAACCAAGGGCCTTGGGATACCACCTGTGCACGCGTGGGCTGTATGCCAAGTAAGGTTCTGATTTCAAGTGCAAATCGCATGTACGATATTCAACATGCAGAGGAAGTGGCTTTAGCTGTCGATGCCAAAATCGACACCAGTCAAGTAATGCATCATGTCCGAAAATTAAGAGATCGTTTTACTGCAGCAACACTCAAAGATGTTGAGTCTTGGGATGCGTCGCATAAAATCTCTGGACAAGCTCAGTTCATTAATGCCAATACCATTGAGGTCAATGCGCAACACTATCAAGCCAAATCATTTATCTTGGCCGTTGGTTCGACCCCAAATAAGGATCCCGAATGGGATACGATCTTGGGCGATCGTTATATTACTTCAGATGATATTTTTGAGTTAGAACCGATTCCTCAAACACTTGGCGTGATTGGTAGTGGTGTGATTGCGCTCGAACTCGCCCAAGCCATGACCCGTCTTGGGGTCAAGACCAGCATCTTCGCACGCGGCGAACGTGTTGGTTCACTGACCAGCCCTCACCTACAACAGCTTGCGCGTGATGAGATCAGTGCTGAATTGGATATTAAATTTGGTGTACTCCCTAAAAAAGTTCAACGCTTGGCTGAAACTGTTTTGATCGACTATGAACATGATGGCCATCAATCACTTAAGGTCGATTATTTACTCAGTGCCATCGGACGCCGCTCCAACTTAAATAGCTTAGATCTCGAAAAAATTAATCCCCAATTTAAAGATCTTAAAAATCTCCCCGTAGATCCGGCCACAAAGCAATTGGATGGCCTTCCGATCTTTATTGTAGGTGATGCTTTTACGCAAACACCGCTACAACATGAGGCTGCGATTGAAGGCCGAATGGTAGCAAAAAACTGTTTAAATCTCGCAGAACACAATCACTCAAAACACACGACCGGATTATCGATTGTATTCAGCTCACCAGAAATGGTCATCTCTGGTCAAAGCCATAAGCAACTTTCTGATCAAAATATTGATTTTGTCACGGGCAAAGTATCTTATGAAAATCAAGGCCGTGCACGTGTTCTTGGTAAAAATCGCGGTGCAGCTGAAGTCTATGTCGACTCAAATACGCGTAAGTTGCTCGGTGCTGAACTGCTGATTGAATCTGCCGAACATATGGGGCATTTATTGACATGGATGATTTCTGAAGACTTAACAGTGGATGAACTGCTTGATAAACCTTTTTATCATCCGACCTTGGAAGAAGGCCTACGCACTGCGCTGCGCCATGCACGCCGTCAATTAAATAGTTAATCATGCTGATCTGATCAAATGATATTTTAAAACCCAAAAAGCCAGTGATTCATCTCACTGGCTTTTTGGGTTTCCTTGTCGTTGTTTAACAAAACACTCAAGGATAATTTAAATATAAATCAATAGGAAACTAACTAGTTAATGTCGGCTTTTCTGAAAATTCAGCTTGGGCAACACTGGCTTTTTCCTTTTTTGGCATTTTAATCAGCGCGACTGAAATTGCGCAAATCAAAGCAGGAACAGCAAGGGCAATAAAGTTATATTGATGCGCAAGCTCTAATCCTAAAAGAAAACCAATCACAATCGGTCCAACGATGGCACCAATACGTCCGACACCAGAAGCAGTTCCAATTCCCGTAGAACGCACAGATAATGGATAATATTCAGCAACACAGCTATATAACAAGATACTTGAGCCAGTTGCAGATGCGCCGGTCATCGCGACTAGTAAATAAAGTACAAATGGTGGTGAGTTAAAGCCAAGACCGAATAATGCCACCACACCCATGAGTAACATGGTAATAATCACTGGTTTTAAATGGAATCGATCAGAAAGCATTCCACCGCCAATAATACCAATTACCGCACCGATATTCATCGAGAGCAAGAAGGTCAAACTGGTCCCCATCGAATATCCAGCAGCAATCATCAGTTTAGGTAACCAACTGCCTAATGCATATAGCATCAATAAGCCCATGAAAAAGCTACACCAGAATAAGATTGTTCCGATGCTACGGCCTTGTTTAAATAACTCTTTTACAGATGCTTCTGAGGATTCAACTTCGTCCAATACCAAATGAGTATTTTTAGAGATCTGCTTTTCTGGCGCAACGCGTTGCAGCATCAATTGTGCTTGTTCAATACGTTGTTTTCTCACCAAGAAAGTTACTGATTCTGGTAAAAACTTCCAAATTAATGGCAACAAGAACAAAGGTATACCCGCAATAAAGAACATGATTTGCCAGCCATGTTCAACCACTAACCATTTACCTAACAATGCAGAAAGAATTCCCCCCATTGCATATCCACTGAACATCGTCGTCACTAAAGTGCCACGCAAGCGCTTTGGTGAGTATTCATAAGTTAATGCAACCAGGTTAGGCAATACGCCCCCGATCCCCAAACCGGCAATAAAACGAAGTATGCCAAACTCTGTCGGACTTGAGGCAAATCCACCTAAAAATGTAAAGCCACTAAATAGTGCGACACAAATCAGGATTACATTCTTACGACCAATTTTATCGGCCAACATCCCAAACAACATCGCGCCAAACATCATGCCGCATAATGCCGTACTGGCAAGCATACCCGCCTGTACCGCAGTTAATCCCCACTCTGCCATTAATAAAGGCAAAGTTACCCCATTAATTGCCAAATCATAACCATCAAAAACAACGATGATTAAACACCACATCACCACCAGTACGTGAAATGGTTTAAATTTAGCATTATCGATTACAGCATTTACATTCATTGTTTGCGCTGTCATTGAGACTCACCTCCAATTTGTGAGACATTAATTTCAACACAGAATGAATCTTGGTTCAGTTTTTGTCTAAAACCTTTAAGGTATGAAGGCATACCTAAAAAGTATAATCATGGTGTGATGTCGCTTATTGCCACTGTTAAAACAAATATTACAACTCGACATAAAAAACCAGCCGACAAAAACCATGGTTCACTTTTTAATTCATATACATTTCAATTACATATAATAAAAAAGTTTCTCTATAGACTATAGTTAGATTGCCATGTAAATTGTCATATATCCCATTAGGTATCTTCCATCTAATTTAAAAAGATTTATAAGGCAAAAACTTCCCAGACAACACGACATTCACTCGATCCCCTTGTGGATCCTGTTCTCTTTGTATGTCTATTTTAAAATCAATGGCACTCATAATCCCATCCCCAAACTCTTCATGGATAAGCTCTTTAATCGTCGCACCATATACATTCACCACCTCATACCAGCGATAAATTAAAGGATCCGTCGGAACCTGTGTATCTAAACTACCTTTATAGGGCACTATTTGTAGCCATGCGATGGCCTCATCTGAAAGTTCAAATAATGCCCCCACAGTTTCAGCTTGCTGCTTATTAAAAGCCATTTGGCCTAAACACGCTGCGGTTACCCATTCCTTGGATAAGCCCAACGCTTCGGCGACCGTAGACCATTTTATGTTTTTTAAAACTTTTGCAGAAATAATTAAATCCGTCACTTGCTTTCGATGAGTAATCATTTTTGTGTTTCCTTTATTTTACTTGTCTAAATTTATGACCATACTTTTTTAGGCGCTGTTCGAACATGTGTTGTATATAAGGCCAGACCCGTTAATGCCAAACCACCAACTAAATTCCCTAAGGCAACCGGAATTTCATTCCAAAGCATATAATCTGCAATTGAGAAATTACCTCCCATCATCATCGCAAATGGAAATAAAAACATATTAACGACCGAGTGCTCAAAGCCCATATAAAAAAACAGCATCACTGGCATCCACATCGCAATAAACTTGCCGCTTACTGATGTTGAAATCATCGCACCGATTACACCCAGCGAGACCATCCAGTTACATAACATTCCACGAATAAAGATGGTTAACCAGCCCTGTAATCCGTACTCCTTATAACCCAAAGTTCTATTTTCACCAATATGCGCGATCGCTTGACCAACTTTATTCGGTTCATTGGCAAAACCATAGGTATAAACAATTGCCATGAGAAAGGCAACGGTCAAAGCACCTGCAAAATTTCCAACAAAAACCATACTCCAGTGCTTTAATATTCTTGAGATGCTTACACCAGGCCGACGATCTATCCATGCAAGCGGTGTAAGCACAAATACACCTGTTAATAAGTCATAGCCTAGTAAATACAACATACAAAACCCAACTGGGAATAAAACCGCACCAATCAATGGCTCTTGAGTCTGAATTGCAACGGTGACCGCGAAAACAGCTGCGATAGCCAGAATTGCACCGGCCATATATGCACGAATTAGGACATCACGCTTGGCCATATGCAGTTTTGACTCTCCAGCATCGACTGCTTTTTTAGAAAACTCTGATGGGGATATATACGACATATTGTTTTCCTTTTTTTAATTGTCATTATAAAAAAGGCAATATTTATGCCATATAACGTTTTAAGTTTTATTATTCAATTTATCAAAACGCTGAGAGATTACCTATATTCCATGGCTTAACTCCCCCACTTACTCCCCAAACCCCTCGAACCTAAACCCTGACATAAATTCCAGCACAAATTCTACGCATAAACCCCACGCATAAAAAAATCCCCCGACTACGCAAGTCGAGGGATTTTCGAATAATGAGCTGGCGATGACTTACTCTCACATGGGTAACCCCACACTACCATCAGCG
>JASLJB010000225.1 GCA_030152605.1 Acinetobacter sp.
CAATAGCATCAAAGCCGCTAACTGTGTGGTAAAGGCTTTGGTTGATGCTACGCCAATCTCTGGACCGGCCAAGGTCAACAAATGATGATCTGTTTCACGCACCATCGATGATGTCGCGACGTTACAGATGGTCAAGGTTGCAATGTTGAGGTCACGTGCGGCAGCACGTTTTTGCGTATCACGTAAGGCAGCGAGCGTGTCCGCAGTCTCACCAGATTGGGAAATACACACATATAAAGTGTTGTCCACGATCACTGGATGACGATAACGGAATTCACTGGCGATTTCGACTTGGCAAGGCAAGTTAATCAATTGCTCAAACCAATACTTAGCGATCATACCAGCATGGTAGCTGGTCCCGCAGGCAATGATTTGAATCTGTTGAATGCGACTAAAATCGATTTCCGCATTTTTAAGGAAATCTTCGCGCAAGCTATTGCCATTCAATGCTTGTGATAAAGTCTGTTGAATCGCTTCAGGCTGCTCATAGATCTCTTTGAGCATATAGTGCTTGTATTCGCCCTTAGATGCGTTACTCACTGTCGCATCCAGTTCTTTCATGGCGCGCTCTACACGCTCACCTTGAACATAGATGTCGATGTTGTCACGTGTTAATACCGCGATATCACCTTCTTCGAGGTAGATAAAACGGTTGGTCACCGGTAACAAGGCCAACTGATCTGAACTGATAAAGTTCTCACCAATTCCCACACCGATCACTAACGGCGAACCTTCACGCACCGCGATCAATTGATCTGGATAATCGGTATGTACGATCCCCAGTGCAAATGCGCCTTTGAGCATTGGCACCACAAACTCAACTGCTTTTAGCAGCGTAGGATGCGATTTCAGTGCTTGATCGATCAAATGCGCAACCACTTCAGAGTCTGTTTCTGAACTGAACACATAACCCGCTGCGATCAAATCTTGTTTCAGAGTTTGGTAGTTTTCAATGATACCGTTATGCACCACGGCAATATGACCTGAAATATGCGGATGGGCATTATTTTCAGTCGGTTTACCATGTGTCGCCCAACGGGTATGCGCAATACCGAGTGAACCAATAATATTGGCTTCAGCAACCGCAGTTTCCAAATTGACCACTTTACCGACACGGCGTTCACGCAAAATTTGCCCTTCACCGACCAATGCTACACCCGCGGAGTCATATCCACGATATTCCAAACGCTTTAAACCTTCGATCAAAACATTGGTGATACTACGTTCTGCAACGCCACCCACGATTCCGCACATATTGATATCCTCTTATTTTTTGACCTTTTGGGGACGTTGATAATTGTCTTTTGCCACTTGCTTAGCACGTTCAAATGCCAAGCTTTGATCCGCGACATCATGCGTAATTACAGAGCCTGCACCGACTGTCGCACCATGACCGATTTTCACGGGTGCTACCAAAGAACTGTTTGAACCGATAAATGCGTTATCACCGATTTGGGTCAAGTGTTTATTTACACCATCGTAGTTACAGGTAATCGTACCTGCACCAATATTAGAACCAGCGCCGATTTCTGCATCACCTAAATAAGTGAAATGATTGGCTTTAGACGCCTGACCAATGCGAGTGTTTTTCACTTCAACAAAATTGCCAATGTGCACTTCATTGCTCAGCACAGCACCCGGACGTAGACGTGAAAATGGTCCAATGATTGCATTTTCACCGACGATGGCATTCTCGAAAATGCTATACGGTTTAACTTGCGTGCCTGCTGCGATCTTGGTGTTTTTAATGATGCATCCAGCACCGATTTCAACCCCATCACCAAACTCACAATCCCCTTCGATGATCACGTTGATGTCGATACAGACGTCTTGGCCGACTTTGAGTTGACCACGTAGATCAAAACGTGCCGGATCAATCAAGTGTACGCCTTGTTGCATCAACTTCTTGGCTTGATAGACTTGGAATTGACGCTCTAGCGCTGCCAATTGAACACGATCATTGATACCTTCAACTTCAAATGCATGCGTCGGTTGGATCGAAGCGATCTCTAAACCATCAGCCAAAGCCATGGCCACAATGTCAGTCAAATAGTATTCAGATTGCGCATTGTCATTTTTTAATAACGGCAACCATTGGTGTAATTTGGCATTGCTGACACAGTAAATACCGGTGTTGATTTCTTGAATTTTACGCTGTTCTTCATTGGCATCTTTATGCTCAACGATGGCTTGAATTTTACCGTCTTGGCGCACAATACGCCCATAACCACTGGCATCATCTAAATCCAGGGTCAAAATTCCGATTCCGGTGTGTTTTGATACTTCGATCAGTCGCTGTAAAGTCTCAGGATTGACGCAAGGCACATCGCCAGACAGGATCAATGAAATTCCATCCTGATCCAATACCGGCAAGGTCATCTGTACAGCATGGCCAGTGCCTAACTGCTGCGCTTGTTCAACCCATTGGATGTTTTCATGTGAAAATGCCTGTTGAACCGTTGCGCCACCATGGCCAAAAATGGTAATAATCTTTTCTGCTTGAACTTCTTTTGCAGCTCGGATCACGTGATCAAGCAAAGAACGTCCTGCTAAAGGTTGTAATACCTTAGGTAAACGAGAACGCATACGTGTTCCTTTACCTGCGGCAAGAATAATAACGCTCGTCGACATACGACACCTTCTTATACGGCTTCTTAAGCCTTAGAGATATATAAGTAAATAACAATACACAGCGCTGCCCAAAGACCTGCAATCAGGTCATCAAGCATAATTCCAAAACCACCGCCGACTTGGCGATCAATCACCCGGATCGGCCAGGGTTTCCAAATATCAAATAATCGAAACAACGCAAAACCAACCAGTCCCCACATCCAGTTGATTTGACCCACATAGATCAGCGGTAAAAAAGTAATCGATTGGCCTGCAAACTCATCCCAGACAATACGCCCATCATCATGCACATTCAGGATATCGGCAGTTTTACCACAGATATAAATACCCACAAAGGACATGATCGTGATCAACAACACCGAGATTTTAAAACCGACCGCAAACCAGATCGGCACAAATAACAAAGCAAAAGCAGAACCAAAGGTACCTGGTGCTTTCGGTGCCAGACCAGAGCCTAGACCAACACCACAAAATACGATGCAGCGTTCGAACCAAGTCATCTGTTTAAAGTGAATTGCGGGTTTATGCAAAGTGCTGATATCCATGCAGTTGGAGCGGCTGCTCAAGGCCATTGTGAGTAAAAACCAGCCCTGAATTGGCGTTAATCTGTCCAATGACAGTCGTCGGCGTATTGGGGTGTTGCTGTAAAAATTTCTGATAATTCGAGGCAGAGATGCTGAAGCACAGTTCGTAGTCATCACCACCGGCCAAGGCATATTGCCATTGCTGCTGTTGCGTTAAAGACTGCACAGCAGGATCTAGCGGTAACTGACTCAGTTCAAGCGATGCGCCGCAGTGTGAGGCCTTTAGAATATGCCCCAAATCCTGCACCAAACCATCTGATAGATCAATCATACTTGAGGCTAAGCCCTGTAAGGCAGCCCCCAACTCGCAGCGTGGTGTTGGATAGTCCAATCTTTTTTGTAGCGGATGCCCCAAGTGCTGTAAGGCAAATGCTGCATCACCCAGCGTCCCACTGACCACTACCAAATCACCGACCTGCGCACCAGAACGGGCAATGGCTTGACCTTGTTTGATCCAGCCCAAGGCGGTCACTGTGATGGTTAAATGTGGACTTTGCGTGGTGTCACCACCGATGAGATGAACACCATAGCGATCACAGCAAGCATATAAACCGTCGCTAAATGCCTGTAACCAATCTGGGTGTTCTTCGGGCAAACTCAGTGCCAATAAAATACTATGTGGCTTTGCCCCCATGGCCGCGATATCGGACAGATTGACGGCCACACTTTTCCAGCCGATGGCATCAGCATGCGTGTCGAGTGGAAAATGTCGACCAGCGACCAAGGTATCGGTGCAGATCACCAATTGATGATCGGGTGGGGGCATGAGCAAGGCAGAATCATCACCGACCCCTAAATCCACCGCGCGACTTGGTCGACGGTTGAAGTAGGTGTCAATGATTGAGAATTCAGCCATCTGGGACTATTTCGCTTGTTGTTTTTCTGCTTCGCGTAAGCTTTGTGCTAAACGATCCAATACACCATTGATGTATTTATGGCTATCTGCACCACCGAAGTGTTTAGCCAGCTCAATCGCTTCGTCCAAAACCACACGATACGGGATTTCGAGATGCTCTTTCAGTTCATAAGCACCTAAGCGTAATACCGCCATTTCCACGCCATCTAACGCATTCAGTTCACGATCGAGTACTGGTGCGAGCAGTGCATCCAATACATCATTGTTGGCCACAACTTCAGTCAACAACTCATGATAGTAGTTGAGATCAACCTTGTGCATCGCATTTTCGGCGCGGGTTCTTGCTTCAATTTCATGAACCGGATTACGAGTCATCTGCCATTCATAAATACCTTGAACAGCAAAACGACGTGCTTTGCGTTTTGCTGCGTAAGCAGCTTGCAGTGTTTGCGACATGCTTTAAATTGCCTTTAACAAATTTACCATTTCAATAGCCGTCAGTGCGGCTTCGCCGCCCTTATTGCCTGCTTTTGTACCTGAACGTTCAATTGCTTGTTCAATACTGTCTGTGGTGAGTACGCCATTAATGACCGGTAGGCCGGTATCTAAGCCGACAACGCCCAAACCTTTGGCACATTCACCTGCAACAAAATCAAAGTGTGGCGTGCTACCACGAATCACTGCACCGAGTGCAATGATCGCATCGTACTGCGTAGAGTTGGCTAGTTTTTTAGCAACCACAGGCAGTTCCCATGCGCCAGGCGCATGTACCACAGTAATATTTTCTTCACTGACCCCATGACGACGCAAGGTATCGATCGCGCCCTCTAAAAGGTGTTCCACCACGAAACTGTTAAAACGTCCAACTAAAATCGCGTAACGGCCTTCGCTCGCGAGATGTAATAAACCTTCTATACGGCGAATCGCCATAGCAACCTCGATAATTTTACAGATGAATTTTTAAATTAAGTTACGGATCTAGAACAGGTTCAGTTTAACAGTTCGAACGCATCGAAGCATTAAATTGGTCTTTATTCAGCTGTAACGTACTCAACCACTTCCAAATTAAAACCGGAAATCGCATTAAAACGCAATGGTGAGCTGAGTAACTTCATTTTCTCAACGCCCAAATCACGCAAGATTTGTGCACCTACACCAATGGTTTGATACTGCTGTGATAACGCAGCACTTGATTTGGCTGGTTTTGGTAGATTTAAATCTGCCAAGCTCGCACCCAAATCCGTTAAATGTTGCTGTCCGATCCAGACCAACACCCCACGCTCGCTTTGTGCTATCGCTTTGAGGGCTTTATCAAAGTTCCAATAGGATTCGCTGTCTGATTTATTCAGTTTAAGCAGATCGCGAACCGGATTAAAGCCATGTACACGAACAGTCGTCACGCCTTGGGCTGGCTCACCTTTGACGATGGCCAAATGCACATCTGGGCTGCCCATTTCACGGTAACGGAACAAGTCAAATTCACCGTATTCGGTATCGATGCGTTGTTGATCGATGCGTTCCACGGTTTGCTCATTGGTCATACGGTAGTGGATCAGGTCCGCAATGGTGCCGATTTTCAGACCATGTTTTTCAGCAAAGACTTCTAAATCTGGACGGCGTGCCATGGTGCCATCCTCATTGATGATTTCACAAATCACCGATGCAGGCTCCAATCCCGCCAGACGAGACAAATCACAACCTGCCTCAGTATGCCCAGCGCGATGTAACACACCGCCCGGTTGTGCCATCAATGGGAAAATATGACCCGGCTGCACAATATCTGAAGGTTTTGCATGTGCTGCAACAGCCGTCTGAATGGTATGTGCGCGTTCTGCAGCAGAAATACCGGTGGTAATTCCGTTTGCCGCTTCAATAGACAAGGTAAAGTTGGTGCCGTGCTGTGCACCATTGGCATCCACCATTAACGGAAGATTGAGTTGCTGACAGCGTTCTTTACTTAAGGTTAAGCAGACCAATCCACGTGCGTGGGTGATCATAAAGTTAATATCTTCAGCACGAATATGTGTGGCGGCAATCACCAGATCACCCTCATTTTCGCGATCTTCATCGTCCATGAGAATGACCATTTTCCCAGCACGAATGTCTGCGACAAGCTCTTCAACAGTATTGAGCGGCATCTCACTTTACCTTTCACTAAGTCTATTTTGACGGTTAATAATCTTGTTTGCGCCATAGTCTACCGTGTTTTAAACACATTTGCCTATGCTTATAACAGCGCGTTGATTTAAAAGATTTTAAATTGATACTCTATCTTATGCGCTACGAAACACAAAATAGATGCACCCCAACAAACACAGTCCAGCCCAGAGATAATCCAATTTAAACGGCTGTTTAAATAAAATTATCATGAATGGAACAAAGACCAACAAGGTCACGACTTCTTGGGTAATTTTCATTTGTCCCAAAGACCAGCCCTGCTGTACCAATAGACGGGTCGCTGGAATCATCAAGCTATATTCTAACAAGGCAATCCCCCAACCAAATAAAATCGCTTGCCACAACGGCGCCTGATGTAAAAACTTTAAATGTCCGTACCACGCCAAAGTCATAAAACAGTTGGATAAAATCAACAGTAACAGGGGAGTAGAAAGAGCCATAACAAAGATTAATCTAAGTTGAATTGAATATAATTAGATCGAATATGTCACAGAAATGAAAGTATCCAATATCACATAGCATCATTTGCAGCCATGATCAGCAACAGCCATGAAAACGTAACAAGAAAAACTTTCTTTTCATACAACGCCTTGTTATCGTTGCTGCCAATTGAATAAACCCCGACAACAGCACCAAAATCAAAGTGATGTGTCAAAAAAAATCATTGGAGTACGTCGACATGCATCTGCATATTTTGGGAATTTGTGGCACCTTTATGGGCTCATTGGCATTATTGGCACGAGATTTAGGCCATAAGGTCACCGGCTCAGACCTCAATGTCTATCCACCGATGTCGACCCAACTTGAAAATGCCGGCATCAGTTTGATGCAGGGCTTTGATCGCAGTCATCTACAGCCACATCCTGATTTGGTCATCGTCGGTAATGCCATGAAACGTGGCATCGATGCGGTCGAATATATGTTGGATCAAGGTCTACCTTACACCTCAGGCCCACAGTTCCTCGCCGATCATGTATTACAAGGCAAGCATGTGCTAGGTGTGGCTGGCACGCATGGTAAAACCACCACCAGCACCATGTTGGCGTGGGTACTTGATCAAGCTGGCTTGAACCCAGGTTTCTTGATCGGTGGCGTACCACTGGGCTTTAGTGAAAGTGCACGTCTCGGTGCAGGGCAGTACTTTGTGGTCGAAGCTGACGAATATGACTCGGCCTTCTTTGATAAGCGTTCTAAGTTCGTGCATTACCACCCGAAAACAGCGATCTTAAATAACCTCGAATTTGACCATGCCGACATCTTTGATGACTTGGCTGCAATCCAAAAACAATTTCATCATTTGGTACGGACTATTCCAAGTTGCGGTCGCATCATTGCCCCGATCACCGAAACCCATATCGATGAAGTGCTGGCGATGGGCTGTTGGACGCCGGTGGTTCGCACCAGCGTTGAGGCCAATCCACAACTCGAACTCTCTGCTGAGCTGATCCAAGCCGATGGCTCACACTTTAAAGTGCTGCATCACGGCGTGGTCAAAGGCGAAGTCAATTGGAGCATGACCGGTCAACATAGTGTTGCCAATGCCTTGGCCACGATTGCGGCGGCTGAACATGTCGGTGTGAGTATTGAACAAGCCTGTGCAGCCTTGTCCTGCTTTGGCGGGGTCAAGCGTCGTATGGAGTTGCTAGACGTGGTCAACGGTATTGAAGTCTATGATGACTTTGCCCATCACCCAACCGCGATCGACACCACCTTAGATGGTGCACGCAAACGTTTGAATGAACGTAAACTTTGGGCGATCATCGAACCACGTTCCAACACCATGCGTATGGGCAGCCACAAAGATGAGTTGGCGCATTCTGCACGTTTGGCCGATCAAGTGATTTGGTATCAACCTGAAGGCTTGGACTGGGACTTACAGCCTGTGATCGATGCAGCAACCAATCCTGCCAGCATTGCACGCACCCTTGAGGACATCATCACGCGCATCGTCAATGAAGCCGGTGAGGGCGATGCTGTGGTGATCATGTCGAACGGTGGTTTTGGTGGCCTGCATCAAAAACTATTGGCGGCATTAAAAGCAAAAGCCTAAGGTCTGTCCCCCAAACTAAAAAAGGACGCTGATCAAAGCGTCCTTTTTTTGATGATTTTTTTAAAAGCGGGATTAAGCTGCCACATCCGCCAAACTTAAATCACGTTTAAATACCGCTTCGACATAGGAGCAGGTCGGGACGATTTTTAATTTTTTTTCTCGCGCAAACTGCACCAATGCATCGAGGAGTAAACGTGCAGTGCCTTGACCGCGCAGTGAATCATCCACCCAAGTATGGTTGGCGATAATTTTATGGTCGCCTGACCAGAGATAAGAAATTTCAGCGATACGCTTGGCGTGTGCATCTTGGGCAAAGAACTCACCCTGTTGACCATTGTCTTGATGTTGAAATTGCATAAAAATTCTCTTTTATTGTAAATTTCACTTGAGCTTCACTCTAGCAAACTCTGATCTGTATATCAAAAGGCTTTATTTTTATTCAATTTAATTATAATTTTCCGCTCACTCTCGCGCCGAATCTCAAGATTAAACCCAACTAAAATTACATGATTTTATTTGCATACGCCGTATAACTATGCGATTCTTGAGCCAATTTAGTGAGATAGATCCTGCTTCAGGACGCTTAGTAAATCACAAATTTAGTTTGAACAAGGGGAGTAGCCTCCTCCAAACGCATTCAGTTCATTGACGGATTGGATGCGTGTCAGAATATCGTCATTACACTCTTCGGAGTCGGTATCTGAGCATGTTCTTGGTCCAGTTTGGATCTGAATATGTAGGCAAGACCTTGATCATGTTGACACAGATGTTTTATTCATCTGGCAACAGGTCAAGGTTTTTTTATGGCCGTTTGCTGGGTGGGGGAGAGAGTTTATGGAATCCATCGGCAATATTTGGCTATATCTGGTCTTTTTCGGCCTAGTCACCGTCATGCTCTGCATTGACTTTATTGGCTTTAAACAAAAACAAAATCAAGCACCGAGTATCAAATCCGCAGCCTATTGGAGCGTGGCATGGGTCAGTGTCGCCATGCTATTTGCCGGCGGACTGTGGCTGTATCTACAGCAAACAGCGGGTGTGGCCTTGGCCAATCAAAAAACCATGGAATACATCGCAGGTTATCTACTGGAGAAATCTCTGGCCATTGATAACGTCTTTGTTTGGTTGATGATCTTTGCGGCATTTGCCATACCACCTGCGTTACAGCGTCAGCTATTACTCTACGGTGTGCTCGGCGCGATTGTGCTCCGCACCATTTTCATCTTTATTGGCGCGTGGTTTGTGCAAGAGTTTTCTTGGGTACTGTATATTTTTGGCGCGTTCTTGGTCTATACCGGCTTTAAGTTCCTCAAAGGCCAAGATGAGAATGATGACATCGAAAATATGGCGCTGCTCAAGTGGTTGCGCAAACATCTACGCATCACACCCAAGTTAGAGGGCAATCGTTTCTTTGTGCGTCAAAATGGCGTGTTGTGGGCAACACCTTTATTTTTAGTGCTGATTTTGGTTGAAGCCTCGGATGTGATCTTTGCGGTGGACTCGATCCCTGCGATTTTTGCGGTCACCACTGATCCATTCATTGTCTTGACCGCGAACCTGATGGCGATCTTGGGTCTACGTGCCATGTTCTTTTTATTGGCGGGTGCGGCGGAAAAGATGCATTACCTGCCGTATGGCTTAGGCGTGATCTTGGTCTTTATCGGCTTTAAAATGTTAATGCTCGATGTGTTCCACATGCCAATCTGGGTCTCACTCGGCGTGATCGTGGTGGTTTTGGCGATCACCGCATGGTTGTCTCTACGCCATCATCGTCAAAATCATTCGGCTGAGTAAGCTTTAACCTCATCAAAATCAAAGCGCTCAAAATCTTGAGCGCTTTTTTATGATCACTTAACTTTAAAAACTTGCTCATCACCAAAGCTTGGATACGTGCGGGCGTCGTTCACAATTGTTTGAGGCAGGGCAGATTCGAATCGATCCTGGGCGGACTAAAATTTGAAGTGCGACATGATCGAGACGCGAGGATTGCCGCATTAAAACCAACTTTATTTTTTGACCATTCGTTGTTTTTTAGACACTATTCTTGTATCACGATCATGTGATATTTAGCCAAATCAGCTACAATCAACTGAAAAAATAATTCAGTGTAGGTATTCATGTCTTCAGTCATTGCACCGAGCGCCATTCGCGGTCGTTTTCTCGATATTCAAGCCTTGGTCAATCAAGCCGCCGATATTCCAGCACAAGTCCGATATCTCGAAGATGGCTTGCTCATCACCCAAGATGGCAAAATTCAATGGTTTGGTGAGTGGGATGCCGGACAGCATTTAGTCGCGGACATCGACGTTGCACATTATCCTGAGCAATTAATTGTACCGGGCTTTATCGATACGCATATCCATTTCCCACAAACTGAAATGGTCGGTGCTTACGGTGAGCAATTACTCGAATGGCTCAATACCTATACCTTCCCAACTGAAATGCAGTTTAAAGACAAAGACTACGCCGATCAGATCGCCGCGTTCTTTGTGCACGAGCTGCTCAAAAATGGCACCACCACCGCCTTGGTATTTTGTAGTGTGCATCCGCAATCGGTTGATGCCTTATTCGAAGCATCGGAACGCCATCATATGCGCCTCATCGCAGGTAAAGTGTTAATGGATCGCCATGCACCGGATGCACTGTGTGATACACCAGAATCAGCCTATGCCGACTCCAAAGCCTTGATTGAAAAATGGCACGGTAAGGGTCGTCATCTATATGCGATCACGCCACGCTTTGCACCGACCTCAACCCCAGAGCAACTGCAAAAAGCAGGGCAGCTCAAAGCTGAATATCCGGATGTGTATGTACATACTCACCTCAGCGAAAACCATAATGAAATCGCATGGGTCAAATCCCTATTCCCTGAACAAGATCACTATTTAGGCGTCTATCATCACTATGGTTTAACTGGCTCACGCTCAGTCTTTGCCCACTGCGTCCACTTAGAAGAGCAAGAATGGCAATGCCTGCATGACACTGACTCTGCGATTGCCTACTGTCCGAGCTCTAACCTATTCTTGGGCAGTGGACTATTTCCATTGAAAAAAACTTGGGAAAAACAGGTCAAGGTCGGTTTGGGCACGGATGTCGGTGCCGGTACTGCTTTTTGCCAACTTGAAACCTTAAACCAAGCCTATAAATCTCAGCAGTTACAAGGGGATAAACTCTCCGCTTTTGAGGCCTTGTATCACACCACACTAGGTGCAGCCAAAGCCTTAGACTTAGAAGATAAGTTAGGCAACTTCAATGTCGGTAAAGAAGCTGACTTTGTGGTGCTCAATCTCAAAGCCACAGCACTGCAAGCTTTACGCCAACAGCGCTCTACGCATATTGAAGATGCGCTGTTTGCAGTGATGATGATGGGCGATGATCGCAATATCCAAGCCACCTATATCTATGGGCAGAAAGCTTATGACCAAAAAACTGATGCTGAAACAGCCCAAGCCACATCCGCATAGGTCTCAATCTACAGCCTTGCCCGTGGCTCAGAAATCCAAGCACAAGCGCATCGCGCTGCTGTTGGGTGGCGTGCTGTGTGCGCTATTACTGAAACGTGATTCAAAGCAAGCATCTACGCCGAGATCAACCGATAAGTAAAAAGTAATGCAGAGCAGGGCAATATGTTCTAAAATTGCAAAAATCAGGTGTTGTCAGTCAACACCTTTTTTATTTTGATTGAATCGATATTTTAGGTATTTTCCCAATGGCTGTTGAT
>JASLJB010000371.1 GCA_030152605.1 Acinetobacter sp.
CTCATGGAATAGGTGGAATATGGCGTATTATGGCGATTCTGATGCACAAGAAACAAAAGAATGGCAAGATGCTTTTGATTCAGTTTTGCAACACATGGGCACCGAGCGAGCGGCATTTTTGCTTGAAAAGTTGTTTCAACGCGCAATAACTAAGCACGTTAACATTCAGCGTCTAAATACTCCGTACTTAAACACCATCTCTGTGGACGAAACACCGGCCATGCCGGGTGACCAAGACATGGAACGTCGTATCCGTGCTTTGATTCGCTGGAATGCTTTGGCGATGGTCTTGCGTGCCAATAAAACAGGTGACGACTTGGGTGGTCACTTAGCCAGTTTTGCTTCCTCTGCAACCTTGTATGATGTGGGTTTTAACCACTTCTTCCGTGCCAATAGCGATAGCTTCGGTGGCGACTTGATTTATTATCAAGGTCACTGCGCGCCGGGAATCTATGCACGTTCTTTTCTAGAAGGACGCTTAACCGAAGATCAACTGAATAACTTCCGTCGTGAAGTCAACGGTCAAGGTCTCTCAAGTTATCCGCATCCGTATTTAATGCCAGACTATTGGCAGTACCCAACTGTATCGATGGGTTTAGGTCCAATCATGTCCATTTATCAAGCACACATTCAAAAGTACTTGATGAACCGTGGCTTGATCAAAGAAGAAAACCGTAAAGTCTGGGCCTATCTGGGCGATGGTGAGATGGATGAGCCAGAAAGCTTAGGTGCGATTTCATTGGCGGGCCGTGAAAAGCTCGACAACTTAATCTGGGTGGTGAACTGTAACTTACAACGCCTGGATGGTCCTGTGCGTGGTAATGGCAAAATCATTCAAGAACTTGAATCTGTGTTCCGCGGCGCGGGTTGGCGTGTGATCAAAGTGGTCTGGGGACGTCATTGGGATCCATTATTGGCCAAAGATGAATCTGGTGCACTCAAAGCGCGTATGGACGAAGTCCTCGATGGTGATTATCAGCGTTATCAAGTCAAAGGCGGTGCCTATACCCGCGAGCATTTCTTTGGTAAGTATCCTGAAGCTGAAGAATTGGTCAAAGGCTTGAGCGATGAAGACATCGAAAATCTTAATCGTGGCGGACATGACCCTTACAAAGTTCATGCAGCCTATGCAGCCGCAATGCAAAGTAATGGTCAACCAACTGTAATCTTGGCCAAAACGGTCAAAGGTTATGGACTCTCAGACGAAATTGAGGCGGTCAACAAAACCCACCAAATCAAAAAAATGCATTTGGAATCACTCAAATACTTCCGCAATCGCTTTAACTTGCCATTTAACGATGAGCAATTAGAAGAGTTGCCGTTGTATCGTCCAAGTGAAAACTCTCCAGAAATTAAATACATGAAAGCCCGCCGTGAAGCACTGGGCGGTTATTTGCCTGCACGTCGTAAAGACAGCGTGGCGCTGGATATTCCTGAGCTGTCTGTATTTGATAGCGTCTTAAAAGGCAGTGGTGGCAAAGAACAATCCACCACCATGGTTATGGTACGTTTGATCGCGGCGCTGCTAAAAGAAAAAGCCATCAAAGATCGCGTGGTGCCGATTGTGCCTGATGAAGCACGTACCTTTGGTTTAGAAGGGATGTTCCGTCAGTTGGGGATCTATGCTGCACATGGTCAGAACTATACCCCTGAAGACCAAGAACAGCTGATGAACTATCGTGAAGCAAAAGATGGTCATATGCTTCAGGAAGGGATTAACGAAGCCGGTGCGATGAGTGCTTGGTCTGCCTTGGGCACAAGTTATTCAACCAATAACTTACCGATGATCCCGATGTATATGTATTACTCGATGTTTGGTTTCCAACGCATCGGGGATATCGCATGGGCCGCCGGTGATTCACAGGCACAAGGCTTCTTGTTTGGCGCAACAGCGGGTCGTACCACACTCAACGGTGAAGGTCTACAACACCAAGATGGTCATTCGCATGTGCTTGCCGCAACGATTCCAAACTGTGTCGCCTATGACCCATGTTTCGGCTATGAACTCGCCGTGATCATCCATGATGGTTTACGCCGTATGTATGTCAATCAAGAACGTGTCTTCTATTACCTGACTTTGATGAATGAAAACTACGATCAACCTGCATTCCCGCAAGCGGCTGAAGAAGGCATCAAACGCGGCATGTACTTGTTCGAAGAAAACGACAAAGCCACGGTTCAATTACTCGGTTCGGGTGTGATCTTGCGTGAAGTGATTAAAGCTGCACAGATCCTACGTGACGAATATCAAATCCAATCGAATGTTTGGAGTGTGACCAGTTATAACGAATTGGCGCGCGATGGTATGGCGGTTGAAGAATACAACCGTAACCATCCTTTGGCCGAAGAAGCACAAGAGAGTTGGGTATCGAAACAGCTTCGTGGAACAGACGGCATCGTGGTGTCGGCAACCGATCATATTCGTGCCTACAGTGAACAGATTCGTGCATTCTTACCCGATGGTCGCCCATATGTGACTTTGGGTACCGATGGTTATGGTCGTTCGGACACACGCGCGAACTTACGTAGCTATTTCGGTGTGGATGCAGCACATATCGTGGTTGCAACCCTGAAAAAACTCGCGGATGAAGGCGAAGTTGATCCACGTTTGGTTAAAGATGCAATTTCGACATTTGAACTTGATATTGATCGTCCAGTGGCTTGGTTGCCACAGACACATCCTGAAGTTCAAGAGGTTGCAGGCTATACAGAGCAATCAGGTGAGGAGAACTAAGTATGCAAATCAAGACACCTGATATCGGCGTAGAGAAAGCGACGGTTGCAGAAATTTTGGTCAAAGTCGGCGATACGATTGCAGTTGAAGATAGCATCGTATTGCTCGAATCAGACAAAGCCTCGGTCGAAGTGCCAAGCACTTCGGCGGGCGTAGTCAAAGCAATCTTGGTCAGCACTGGCGATGAAGTCGCGGAAGGTGCGGCATTGATCGAGCTTGAAGCTGAAGCGGCAGCCGATACTGCCGCAGCGGAAAAAGAATCTGCACCTGCTGCGACTCAGCAGCAGACAGCAGCACCAGCAGCAACGAACCATGAACCAGAGGCTAAGGTACAAGCTGTAGCGCCTGCCTCTAGCACTGAAACGGTAGACGTAAAAGTACCGGACATTGGGGTTGAGAAAGCACTGATTGCAGAGATCTTGGTCAAGGTCGGTGATGAGATTGCGATTGATGACAGCATCATCGTGGTTGAATCCGACAAAGCCACGGTTGAAGTGCCGAGTACGGTTGCAGGTAAGGTGACAGCAGTCTTGGTCAAAGAAGGCGATAACGTTAAAGAAGGTGTGGTGATCTTAGAGGTCAGCACAACGACTCAGGCGGCGAGCTCGACAGCCCAAGCAGCACCAGCTCAGCCAGCAGAAACAAAAACGGCGGCGACCACTGAGACTGCACAAAGTGTGCCTGTTGCAGCGCCGGCTTCGGGTCCAGTTGAAGTTGAGGTGCCTGACCTTGGCGTTGACAAAGCCACGGTTTCTGAAATCTTGGTTCAGGTTGGTGACCGCGTAGATGCACAGCAAAGCTTATGTGTGGTGGAGTCAGATAAAGCATCGGTCGAAGTACCGAGCAGTACCGCGGGCGTCATCACAGCGATTCATGTCAAAGTCGGTCAAGAAGTGAAGCAAGGTGTTGCACTGGTCGCGATTGAGTCTGAAGCTGCAGTTTCAGCACCAGCCGCTGCTGAAGCACAATCTGCTCAGCCACAAGCGCAACAGCCTGCTGCAAAGCCACAGCCGCAAACTGCGTCTGCTCCAGCCGCATCAATCGAATCTGCACAGGGTGAGCAAAAGCTGACTCAAGCGCAGCAAGATGAAAATGCCAAAGTCTATGCAGGCCCAGCCGTCCGTAAACTGGCCCGCGAGCTCGGTGTGGTGTTATCACAAGTCAAATCCTCTGGCCCGCACGCGCGTTTACTCAAAGAAGATGTGTATGCCTTTGTGAAAACTGAACTGACCAAACCCGCAGTCACTGCCCCAGCGGCAGCAACAGCGGTTGCGTCTGGTCTGCCAAAACTGCCTGACTTCAGTGCCTTTGGTGGTGTTGAAGCCAAGCCAATGACACGCTTACAGCAAGTCTCTGTGCCACAACTGTCATTGAATAACTTTATTCCTCAAGTGACGCAGTTTGATTTGGCCGATATCACGGATTTGGAAGCTTGGCGTGGTGAGTTAAAAGCGGGCTTTAAAAAACAAGGTATCAGCTTGACCATCTTGGCGTTTATTGCCAAAGCGATTGCGCACCTATTGAAAGAAGAGCCTTATTTTGCAGGGCACTTGGCCGACGATCAAAAGTCAGTCTTGTTGCGTAACGAAATTCATATGGGGATTGCGGTTGCAACACCGGATGGATTGACGGTGCCTGTACTGCGTCATCCAGATCAAAAATCGATTAAACAGATCGCGATCGAATTGGGTGAGCTGAGCCAGAAAGCACGTGATAAAAAACTGTCACCTAAGGATCTACAGGGTGCTAACTTTACCATTACCAGCTTAGGCAGTATTGGTGGCACGGCCTTCACGCCGTTGGTGAACTGGCCTCAAGTGGC
>JASLJB010000052.1 GCA_030152605.1 Acinetobacter sp.
CCCACTGGCTGTCGAAAGATTGAACAGAACTCATTGACGCTAAACGGCTTAAGAGTTGAGTTTTCTTAAAAGAAGAATGTGCTGCTGCACCGGCCACGATAAACATGTTGGTTTTGGCTCCACGGGCAGGCCTTTTAAACCGTACCACAATGTGACTTGAAGAGAGCGCATATTCTACTGCGAAAGCATTTTTTGAGCTAGTCATATCCACTTTTAAAAATACAGTTTTACCACTTTGCTTGAAGTATTTTGTTTTTAGCATCAAGTGCTTCATCTAATCAGCCGAGTCGAGAGCCTGTCGTTCGGACATTTAAACAGCAACCAAGTGCTCAGCAAGCAGCAACACATGCCGCGATCGAGGCTTTGCAGCATACAGATTGCGCTGAGATGGCTTTAGCCAGTCAAATCATGTCGCGCCTCGCTAGTGCTTGGGCATTTTTTTTGGCATCATGCGATAAAGTACTTAGCGAATAATCATAAATGACTCAAATGCGTTGGTTACAACTGCTCTCCACCGTTCGGATTGGAAGTAAGAAACAGAGCACGGAACAAGCCCGTAGCCCATTCCACAAGGATTATGACCGGATTATCTTCTCGCAAAGCTTTCGCCAGCTGAATCGTAAAACCCAAGTCCATCCGCTGACCCAACACGATGGCATCCATACTCGTCTCACGCATTCACTTGAAGTGTCCTGTATCGGACGTTCACTTGGCATGTTGGCGGCCGAAAAAATTCAAACCGAACTGCCCGTATGGATTTCGCCTGCTGATGTCGGTGCCATCATCCAAGCCGCATGTTTGGCGCATGATATCGGCAACCCGCCCTTTGGACATGCCGGTGAATATGCGATTCGAGAATGGTTTGACGATGCCTCGCACACCGACTTCCTCAAAGACTTAAGCCCAGAACAAGAGGCCGATGTACGCCAGTTTGAAGGCAATGCCCAAGGCTTACGTCTGCTCAGTAAAATCGATTACCACCCTTATGATGGTGGCATGCGTCTGACCTATGCCACTTTAGGTGCTTATCTGAAATACCCGTGGCTATCGAAAACCATCGCTTCGCAAGCCGAAGTCCCTGCCAGTCAACGCGCGAAGTTTGGTTGCTACCAAGCTGAAAAAGACATCCTCAAACAAATTGCAGAGCAACTCGGTCTGATCAAACTCGGCGAATATCATTACTGTCGTCATCCGCTGACTTATCTGCTCGAAGCGGCCGATGACATTTGTTATGCCCTGATCGACCTTGAAGATGGCATTATTTTAAATATGCTCAGCTATGAAGAAGTCGAACCGGTATTTTTAAACCTGATTGGTGAGTTTGGTATCCCCAAAGAGCTCAGCATGCCGCAAAGTACTTGGCAGCAAAAAATTGCCGCACTGCGCGGTCGAGTCATGAAACGTTTGGTCGAAGAAGTCAGTAGCGCCTTTGCCAAGCAGCATCAGCAAATTCTATCCGGTCAGCTCAAAGGCAGTTTATTGCAATACTGCGCACCCGATATTGAGGTGGGGATTAACCGCGCCAAAGACTTGGCACGCGATAAAATTTTCCAGCACCCCCAAAAGTCAGGTCTGGAAATTATCGCGCATCAAAGTTTGCAGCATATCTTGGATGCCTTTATTCCGTTGACCACACCGAACAAGACCTTGAGTTTCAAGGAAAGCCGTTTGATGTCGATCCTTGATCGCTATGGTGCACATTTTAGTGCTGATCACTATGACAACATCATGCAGGTGCTGGATATCGTGAGTAAATTCTCAGATCATCAAGCCTACAACTTGGCCCAAGAACTACAGGGCAATAAAGTTGGTTTTTTATAAGTACGCCATCTAGGAGGTGCTCGAGCGCTCGCACGACTCAGTGCATGCGCATCTGAGCAGGTCTTAAACGCTGTGTTTTTGCGTTTCAGGCCAATGGCATCTACTATGCCTAGATCGATAATTTCAAATATCTCCGGTATCAGCTCGATACCGCCTTAACTTAGAAGTGAACCATCGCATGATCGGATGTCTTATTGGTGAGGTTTTGGCCTTAGAAGCACCCACTGTTCTTTTAAATGTCAACGGCGTCGGCTATGAAGTGGATACACCGCTTTCGACATTTTGCCAATTGCAAAAAACTCAAAAAGTCACCCTCTGGACCCATATGGTGGTGCGTGAAGATGCGCAGCAACTGTATGGATTTTTAGAGGCACAAGATAAAGTCATCTTCCGCACTTTATTGAAGGTCAATGGCGTTGGCCCGAAAATGGCGCTCGGCATCTTGTCCACGCTCAGTGTCGAACTGCTGGTACACACCGTTGAAAATGAAGATATCAATACCTTGATCAAAGTTCCGGGCGTGGGCAAAAAAACCGCCGAACGTCTGATGATCGAACTGCGTGATCGCTTCAAAGCCTTGGCCAGCACTGGCGGCACTGCAGCGAGTACATCGGGTGTTGCGCCCTTGCAATTTAATGCCAACTCTCCGGTGGCCGAAGCCGAAGCTGCTTTACAGTCTTTGGGTTATAAACCGGCCGAAGCACAAAAAGCCGTGGCGCATGTCAAAGCGGACTACACTGAATCCGCCGACATTATCCGTGCCGCCCTTAAATCCATGATGAAATAAAGATAAGCAACCATGATGCATGACCGTTTAATTAGTGGATCTGAAAAACCTGAAGATCATTTCGATCGCGCCATTCGCCCGACCTCACTGGCTGACTATATCGGTCAGCCCGTGGTGCGCGAACAAATGGAAATCTTTATTGGTGCAGCGCGAGGTCGTGGTGAAGCACTTGATCACACCTTGATTTTTGGACCACCGGGTTTGGGAAAGACCACCTTGGCCAACATCATTGCCCGGGAAATGGGCGGTAACCTCAAGTCGACTTCGGGCCCCGTATTGGAGCGTGCAGGTGACTTGGCGGCGATGCTGACCAACCTTGAAGAAGGTGATGTACTCTTTATCGATGAGATTCATCGCCTCTCCCCGGTGATCGAAGAGATTCTCTATCCTGCGATGGAAGACTATCAACTGGATATCATGATCGGTGAAGGTCCCGGCGCACGTTCGATCAAACTCGACTTACCGCCCTTCACTTTAGTTGCTGCGACCACGCGCGCGGGGCTACTCACCTCGCCACTGCGCGACCGTTTCGGTATCGTGCAGCGTCTAGAGTTTTACTCGGTTGAAGATTTGACTCACATCGTGGCACGCTCTGCCAATCTGATGGACGTACCGACTACCGATGAGGGTGCACTCGAAATTGCCCGACGCGCACGTGGTACACCCCGCATCGCCAACCGTCTATTACGTCGAGTTCGTGACTATGCCCAAGTCAAAGGCACTGGTGAAGTGACCAAAGAAATGGCGCAACGTGCTTTGGATATGCTTAATGTCGACAAAGATGGTTTAGACACGCTGGATCGTCGTTATCTCAGTATGTTGCTAGAACGTTTTGATGGTGGCCCTGCGGGGGTTGAAGCACTTGCCGCAGCCATGGCCGAAGATTCTGGCACTTTAGAAGATGTGATCGAACCCTATTTGATCCAGCAAGGTTATGCCATGCGTACTGCGCGTGGTCGGATCGCCACCAACCAAGCCTATTTACAGTTTGGACTGACACCCCCCGAACCGAAAGAGAAATAATCGCGAATCGATCCTTTGACGGAAAATTAAAGTGAATACCCTTTTGGCAAGTCTTCGCGTGCTTCATCCGCTGTAAGGAAATCTTTCTCCTTACTTTTTAAAAAGTAAGCAAAACCTGCTTTGCGCTGAAGGGTACGTCCCTGTAACCCCAGCGCAAAATAGGCGGCGTCCTGCCGCCAGTGGCCAATTTCGGTAACTCATTCACAGGGGTCTCTGATCAGATAGCTTAGGCTATTAAAAGGGGGAGTTTCGACTTAGCTTTTTTCTAATTTTAATCATTCAGGTATAGTTGTTTTAATACAAAGAATTTAAAAGAAAAATCACATGTCTGAAAATGAACTCATCCTAAAAATTGAAACAACCTATGCTGAACTTTCTCATGATATGCCGCAGCAGGTCGCGATCCCTAGATACACTCAGCTTCATCATCTCACGCCAGCACAACGCAGTTATTTAAGTTATTTAGCACAAGAACATTGTAATCTGTTCTTAAACTTTGAATTTATCGATCCAAATAGAAACTCGGTGAGCTTAGATCAAGCAACCTTAGAGGCGTTTGATCCAGATCAGTATTTAGACTGGCAAGTCGAATCAATTTATTTTGACGACATTGAAGCCGCTAGTTGGATTTCACTCCACTTTAACCAAGAAATTAAACAACTTGGTCTTGAGAATGAGAAAAAACAATTCAGTTTCCCGCTTAAAATTTTGCTTATGTTTATTACGGTAATGATTTCATTTTTAATTTGTTATTTAACGATCAATTACGATAATTCATGGATTCCTAAAATTGCATTTGCCGTTGGCTTTTGCGGCTTAAGCATCATCTGGGATGCTTTTAAGACGCAACGTAAATCTAAAACTGAAGAGATGATTAACAATAGAAGCTGGATCATGGCATATGACTTTTCTGAAAGAATCAATCAGATTGCTGATACTAAATTCGACTTAGATACCGATGAAGAAGATTAAAAGACCAGCGCAAATTAGGCGGCGTCCTGCCGCCAGTGGCCAATATCGGCAACTCGATCACTGGAGTCTCTGATCATAGAGCTTAGGCTA
>JASLJB010000070.1 GCA_030152605.1 Acinetobacter sp.
GCCCCTCGCATACTCACCTTACCGGCGCCGAGAGGCTGGGCCAAACTGCTGGGAGAAACAGTTAATACGGCCCAAAGTAGCCAGTAGATGTTTATATTTTTTCTACGCAATCGCACCTGTGTTACCCCATCTACCAAACGCTTTTGATTCCCCCTTGTGCAGACGAATCTGCACAAGGGGGAGCGCTTATTGATTATTCATAAGCAAGTTGAAAATTCGCTATAGCGGTAAATGGACCTGGTACGATCTCAACAGAGTCACCATTAGCATCTAGACCACCTTGCAAAAAGGCTTTATAGCTCAGCGTATGGTTTGCACCCACCAAGTTCGCTGCATCTGATTGTTCGCCAAGGCTTAAGCGCTCATTGTTAAAGGTTTCAATCCCGATGCCTGCACCTGAAGCCTGACCACTGATCGCCAAGAGCTCTTTATCTGTAGCATATGCAGAAATCACACCGGTAAAGGTGGTTCGAACTTTGTTCTTGCCTGCAGTGAAGTCACATTGCTCTAATTTAATGGTAAATGGTACTGGGTTGGATTTACTGCCATCTTTTAAGTCCTTTTGTGCAATTTGACCCAACTCCACAGTTTGAGAAACGGAGTCGCTACTGATTGAACATGGCGCATCGATAATAGCGCCCACGAATTTCACTTCGCCCGAGCCTTGGTCATCTGCAGCATGCGCAAAACTTGCCAAACCCAAAGTCATTGCCCCAGCAAGAAATAATTTATTCATCTTCATAACTCAACCATCCTTTTTTAACAAAAAACAAAACTAAGCAACTGAATTTAAGATATTTATTGAAAACAACTTAACTTAAGAGAACAACTCATTGTCTGTCTTTAGCCGAGAATAAGCTTGTCCAAACACGTACAACACCTTATCTTTTTATGCAAAAATGCATCACAAGTTGTGTTGTTTGTAAGAAATAAAGTGTCTAAGCCTGTTTTGTGCTGCTTGACAGTTTTTTAGGAGATTTAGAGCTACCGATCAATCGCCAGAAACAAAAAAAGCCTGACGCAGGTCAGGCTTTTTGTGGCCAAGGCGGTATGCCTTAGATTGGGGTATGAGTGCGCTTAGAACGGTAGATCGTCGTCTAAGTCCGCCGGTGCTGGTGCTGCAGCAGGCTGTGGTCTAGGCGCTGGTGCTGGGTTGTTGCCATAGCCACCTTGTTGAGGTGAGTTGTTGTTATAACCGCCACCCGAGTTTTGACCATAACCACCACCTTGTGGTGCATTGTGGTTTTGCTGGTTCTGGTTGTTGTTAAAACGCGGTTGGTTATAACCTGAGTCGCCTGAACTTTGGTCATTTTGCTGACGTGAATCTAACATCTGCATTTGATCACCACGGATTTCAGTGGTGTAACGCTCTTGACCATTTTGATCGGTCCATTGGCGAGTACGCAAAGAACCTTCGATATACACTTTTGAACCTTTACGCAAATACTGCTGTGCGATTTCACCTAAACGGTTGTTCAACACGATACGATGCCATTCGGTCAGCTCTTTACGCTCACCTGAAGTTTTATCGGTCCACGATTCACTGGTTGCAATAGAAAACTGAGTGAGAGACCCCCCATTTGGGAAGGTTTTCGTTTCTGGGTCACGTCCAAGCGTTCCCACTAAAATTACTTTATTAACACCACGCATGAGCTGTCATCTTCCTATTCATTTCTATCTTTTAAGTAAGGTATAGCATTGTGCTTAAATGGCTAGATCTTTACCCATCAACTGCGACAAGTCTTGTCGTACAGCGTCATCAATTTGTCGTTTATCGAGTTTGACGTATGCCACCTGTTGATCTGACATAATGACGACTTCTTCAATACCGCGAAATTTCAACAACTGTGATGCCCATTCATCTGCGATCTGATCCGCAGGTAACGGCAGCACAATCGAACTTAAATAACGTGGCTGAGTTAAGCCCAAGCTGAGCAATAGCCAAATTATAGCAATAGCAGCGAGAACACTCCAACCGATCGAGGTGTTATTCAGCATCAACAATTGACCGCCGAGCATACCACCACAAAAAGCACCTAAAAATTGACCACTGGCATTGACGCCCATGGCAGTTGCTTTGGATTGGATCGGTGCAGATTTGGATAACCATGACGGCAGCAAAGCCTCCATCACGTTAAAGGCAATAAAGAACAAAGCCAAACCGGTAATCAAAATATACTTCGACTGGTAACCAAAACTGAGCACCACCAGACCGGCCACAATCGAGACGATCGCAGTGATGAAAATGCCACGCATTTTGCGGTATTTTTCCGCCAAAATAATGCTCGGAAATGCAAAAAACAGACTGATCACCAACAGCGGCAAATACACCATGCCATGTTTGGACAGTGGAATATCCGCAAACGCAATCAACTGAGAAGGCAGATAAATAAACATCGCCGTCAGCAACAAATGTAGAGCAAACACGGAAACATGCAGACGGTTCAGGTCGCCCATTTTCAAGACTTGCTTGAGCTGTTGAACATAGTCTTGGCGAATCGTGGCGTGATGGCGTGTGGTTTTAGGCACTAGGAATAACATGAATATGGCCAATAAGCCCATAATCGAGGTCACCCAAAATAGGCCCGAAATTCCCACCAAACTGGTGAGCCAAGGCCCAAGACTAAAGGCCACCACAAAGGACAGCCCGATGCTCATGCCCATAATGGCCATGGCCTTACTGCGTTCTTGCTCACGGGTCACATCGGACAATAGCGCCATCACCACGGCGGATACAGCACCCGCTCCTGCAATCGCACGGCCTATAATGACCCCATAAATACTCTCTGACATGGCTGCGACTGCTCCGCCCAAGGCGAACAACAGCAACCCGATCACGATCAACGTTTTACGATGATAGCGATCCGCCCAAAGGCTAAATGGAATTTGTAAAAGCGCTTGGCTCAAACCATAAACCCCGACCGCAAGACCGATCAGGGTGGGAGTGGCATGTTGATATGATTGACCTGCAACTGCAAATACAGGAATAATCATGAACAAGCCCAACATGCGCAGCGCAAATATACTACTTAATGCAAAAGTTGAACGGCGTTCTAAAGCATTCATCATATCAATCGTGGGTATAAAAACAGAAAATTTATCAATGGCATCATCGCATATTGACGCGACTTTGTGGAATATTTTCATTTATTTTCAGCTGAGTTGCTGCTGCAAATCCATACAGATTTTCGCAAGTCGATGTCTTCACAGGCCATGTCTGCATCCCGATTGTTTGTCTGCATATCTTATTGGCCGCAGTCTTGTTATATTTCCAAATGCAATGAAATTTCATAGATGCTTCACGTTTTAGATCGGCTTTGATGACCAATAGGATCACGATATGCGCTTTAGTCAACAGCTCTGGCAACGCAATCTTGCGTTATACCAAAAAACGCTCGACCTACCGTTTAACCAGGCACTGGCCAATGGCAGTTTAAGTCAAGCAGCCTTTAGTCACTATGTGATTCAAGATGCACACTATTTAGAGGCCTATGGTCGTGCCTTGGCAGTCTGTGCGGCCAAAGCCTATAGCGCGGATGAGATCATTTTATTTACTGAGTCGGCCAAAGTCGCGATCATCGTCGAACGTGAATTACACGATGGTTTTATGCAAAACTTTGGGATCTCAAAACAACAGTTTGACACCACCCCACTCAGCTTGGCCTGCCATCATTACACCACCTTCTTAACCGCGACTGCATGGGCGGAAAGCTACCCAGTGGTGCTCGCGGCATTGCTGCCGTGTTTTTGGATCTATGCCGAAGTCGGCAAAGATATTCTGCAACATGCCAGCCCCAACAATCCCTACCAAGCTTGGATCGATACCTATGCCGGTGAAGAATTCCATCAAGCGGTGCAGAAAGTCATTGATAGCGTTGATCGCGTCGCGGCACGCTGCGATGCCGATACGCTAGAAAAAATGCATCAGGCCTATACCCGCGGTGCTGAGCTTGAATGGTTATTCTGGGACAGTGCCTACCATCAGCGCACTTGGCCTGAGCCATTGCAGGCGACAACGCCCTAGATCGATGCGTTGATCAACACAACAGTATTGAATTAAAAAGACATGACTTGTCGCATTAAATGTTCAAGAACAACTTGAACATTTTTCATGCGCTATCATATATAACTTTCTTATGAATATTCCAGGATTAATACATGAGCCAAAGCCATATCCGTATTCGCGGCGCACGTACTCACAACTTAAAAAATGTGAGCCTCGATATTCCACGAGACAAATTTGTGGTGATTACGGGGCTTTCGGGTTCAGGTAAATCATCACTCGCATTTGATACGCTGTATGCGGAAGGCCAACGTCGCTATGTCGAGTCTTTGTCTGCCTATGCACGTCAGTTTCTCTCGCAAATGGAAAAACCCGAAGTCGATTCGATCGAAGGTCTCAGTCCTGCGATTGCGATTGAACAGAAGTCGACCAGCCACAACCCACGCTCTACCGTCGGTACCATCACCGAAATTTACGACTATCTGCGTTTGCTCTATGCGCGTGTCGGGACACCGTTCTGCCCCGAACATGATCTGCCGATGGTGGCACAAACCATTTCGGAAATGGTCGATGCCGTCAAAGCCCTGGAAGAAGGCACTGCTTTAATGTTGCTCGCGCCAGTGGTGAGAGATCGTAAAGGCGAATACAGCAATCTATTTGAACAGTTGCAGAGTCAAGGCTTTGTGCGTGCTCGGGTCGATGGTGAAATCATCGATATCGACACCCCGCCTGAACTGGATAAAAAGAAGAAACATAGCATCGAGGTTGTGGTCGATCGCTTTAAAGTCCGCGATGACCTCGGCAATCGTATCGCAGAAAGTTTTGAAACCGCACTGCGCTTAGGCGGCGACATTGCCCTGCTCACTTGGATGAATGGCGAACACCCCGATCGGGTCTTTTCTGCCAAACACTCCTGCCCAGAATGCGACCGTGCCGTTGCGGAACTTGAGCCACGACTGTTTTCATTTAACAACCCCTTTGGCGCCTGCCCCGTCTGTGATGGTCTCGGCACCCGCAACCACTTTAGTCCTGACAAACTGATCCCCAATACCGAGCTTTCGATTAGCCAAGGTGCGATTCGCGGTTGGGATCGCCAACGCCCGTACTACTACAGCATGGTGCAAAAGGTCGCGGAACATTTTGAACTGAGCCTAGATACCCCGTGGAAAGACTTGTCCAAAGATGCACAGAAAAAATTCCTGCAAGGCACAGGCAAAGAAAAAGTTGATCTCAGCTATATCGATGAGCGTGGCCGCAACCATAAACGCGTGCAGGCCTTTGAAGGCATTTTGCCGCATTTGGAACGTCGCTATCGTGAAACCGAAAGCAACTATGTGCGTGATGATCTATCACAGTATTTATCCAATGCCGCCTGTGATACCTGTGGCGGTTCACGACTCAATGAAATCTCGCGTCATGTCAAAGTCAAAGACAAGACCATTGCCAATATTACTCAGATGTCGATCGGCGATGCTGAGCAGTATTATGAAAGCCTCAATCTGAGCGGTGCCAAAGGCGAAGTCGCGGACAAGATCTTTAAGGAAATTCGCGAACGCCTACACTTCCTCGTGTCTGTCGGGCTGAACTATCTCAGTCTTTCGCGCTCTGCGGAAACCCTTTCGGGTGGTGAAGCACAGCGGATTCGACTGGCCTCACAAATCGGTGCTGGCTTGATGGGCGTGATGTATGTGCTGGATGAACCGTCCATCGGTTTGCACCAACGTGACAATGATCGACTGCTGGAAACACTCGTTCGACTGCGTGACTTGGGCAATACCGTATTGGTGGTGGAGCATGATGAAGATGCGATTCGTGCTGCCGATCATATTATTGACATCGGTCCCGGTGCCGGTGTTCACGGCGGTCATATTATCGCTGAAGGGACCTATGATGAGTTGGCCGCCAATGAAAACTCACTCACGGGACAGTATTTGTCTGGCAAATTAAAAATCGCCATTCCAGAAACCCGCGTACAAGCCCCGAAACCTGAAGAGCAAATTAAGCTCATGGGGGCGTCAGGTCATAACTTAAAACAGGTCGATCTCAGCATTCCACTCGGGATCATGACCTGCATCACCGGTGTGTCAGGTTCAGGTAAATCCACCCTGATCAACCGCACCTTATTACCGCTGGCGGCAACGCAACTTAATGGTGCGACCACGCTCACAGCAGAACCGTTTGACTCGATTGATGGCTTACAGTTCTTAGATAAAGTGGTGGATATCGATCAAAGTCCGATTGGACGCACACCGCGCTCTAACCCGGCGACCTATACCGGACTGTTCACCCCGATTCGCGAGTTGTTTGCGCAAACGCCTGAGGCCAAAGCCCGTGGCTATGCAGCAGGACGTTTCTCATTTAACGTCAAAGGCGGTCGTTGTGAAGCCTGCGAAGGTGACGGCATGATCAAGGTGGCGATGCACTTCCTGCCGGATATGTATGTGCCTTGCGATGCCTGTCATGGCAAACGTTATAACCGTGAAACCTTGGAAGTCGGCTTTAAAGGTAAGAATATCTCTGATGTGCTGGACATGACCGTTGAAGATGCGATGCATTTCTTTGATGCGATTCCGGTGATTCATCGTCGCCTCGAAACCCTCAACCAAGTTGGACTCGGCTATATCCGTTTGGGTCAGTCGGCCACCACGCTTTCAGGCGGTGAAGCGCAACGGGTAAAACTGGCACGTGAGTTGGCCAAACGCGATACCGGCAAAACCTTATATGTCTTGGATGAACCGACCACAGGCTTGCATTTCCATGACATCGCCAAGTTGCTCGACATCCTGCATGAGCTACGCAATAAAGGGAATACCATCATCGTGATCGAACATAATCTCGATGTGATCAAAACCGCGGATTGGATCATTGACCTGGGTCCAGAAGGTGGTTCTGGCGGTGGTGAAATCATCGCCCAAGGTACGCCTGAAGACGTGGTGCAGTCCAGCGTGTCACATACAGCCAAGTTCTTAAAACCGTTGCTCAAGGCTTAACTTGCTCGTTACTGCAACAGCCAAATCCACAGCCCGTTGCAAGGGATCACAAGCTCCCTTGCAACACCTTCTCATCCCCTAGCGCTAGCGAATCCAAAACCAAGAAATTCAATAAGAACAGTTCAATGACCCAAAAATATCAAGCCATCCTATTCGATCTCGACCAAACCCTACTCAATCGCCACGACTCACTGATCGCGTTTTGTCGCTGGCAAGCCCAATATCACTTTCATTTTTCCACGCCGCTGACAGCGCAATACATCCAGCGCTTTGTTGAACTGGATGCCAATGGCGCGGTGTGGAAAGATCAAGTCTATGCTCAGCTAAAACAAGAATTTGATATCTCAGATCAAGTTGAGGAGTTGGTTGAGCTTTACCTCGACCAATTTCAAAATTTTTGTCAGCCCTTTAACGACGTGCTCAAAACATTAGCTAAATTACATCAACAAGGTTACAAACTTGGCCTGATCAGTAATGGGCGCACCCCGTTTCAAGAGCAGAACTTCGCCAGCTTAGGCCTGTGTGATTATTTTTCCAGCATCATCGTTTCCGAAGCAGTCGGTCTGCGTAAACCCGAAGCTGAAATTTTCTTACTGGCCTGCAACCACTTAAACCTGCCACCCCAACACTGTATTTTTATCGGTGACAATGAACTGGCGGATATTCAAGGTGCTCAAGCCGTTGGCATGACGGCCATCCGCTTTGATCCGACCTCAGTCGTCGCTCCCTCGATCACACCAAGTCAAGCCAGCGCGCGCTTTAATGACTATGCGCAACTGATCAAGATCATCGATCAACTCAGTGACTAATGCTTATACCACACCAAACTTAATCAGCCTTAGGCCAAAGCACTCAACGCAACCAAAACATCAGTTCCAGCTTATCCAAGATATCCAGCGTCAGTTGTTTACGTTCAGCGGCGTCATCGCCATCTTGCATGCGCATATTTAGCGCGAATGCAGTGATCTGGCCATCGGCTTGTTCGACCCATCCCACATACCAACCGACTTGTGGCGTGACCGCCGAAGCCCAACCACTCTTGGCATACAGCTTGGTTCCGCCGCGTTGTTCCACCAGTAGCATCTGCTTGACCTGCTGCTGTACCGCAGGATCAAAATCCAGTTGCTGAGTGGCCAAAGCATAGACAAATTGCACTTGCTGCGTTGGGCTGATTTCAAGTGGACCTTTCAGCCAAAAATCATCGACGTGTGTGCCTGTCTGTTGATTGCCATAGCCGATACGCTTGAGCTCATGTTGCATCAGGGGCAAGCCAATGCGACGTGCAAGCTGCTGATAAACCGGTACATTAGACAGTTGCATCGCCTCTGCCAAATCCATGTCTTTTTGCCAGTGGGCATAAGCGCGTTTTTGACCATCCCATTTAAACAGCTCAGTCGTGGTCGTTTTCTGATGCTGCAAGCCGATTAATGCGTTTAAGATTTTAAAGGTAGACGCTGGACTGTAGCCTTGATCGGCACGTGCTAAAGCATTGCCATAGCGCTGAATCTGTTGCCCATCATAGGTCACAAATACCGCTTGGGTCGCAGCATGATCAAACAGCAGTGGAATTTCCTGTTGCCGTGACGTGTTTTCAACCAATTGCGGACTGCT
>JASLJB010000156.1 GCA_030152605.1 Acinetobacter sp.
TCTCACGAAGATTAATGTGCATAATCCAGACCGAGTGAATGAGAAGGAAAATTCTATGAAAAAGTCAGTGATTGTATTATCAAGTATCGTATTACCAGCCATGTTGTTTGTGGGCTGCCAAAATATGTCTGAGCGCGATCAGCGTATCAGCTCTGCTGCTTTAGGTGGTGCTGTGGGTGGTGGCGTTGGTAACCGTGTTGGTGGTGGTGTAGGTGCTGCGGCGGGTGGTGCGGGTGGTGCAGCCATCGGCAGTAAAACTCAACATGGCTCGAACAGCAATGCTGGCCATAGTGCTGTCGGTGCTGGCATCGGTGCTGTGATTGGTAAAGGCATTATCGGGGGTGATGGTGGTGCTGCGATCGGTGGTGCACTCGGTGGCGCTGGTGGTGCTGCGTATGAAGAAAACAAAAACAAGAAATAATCCATTTGGATAAAAAATAAGCGCCTGAGGCGCTTATTTTTTTGGGTCAACTTTGGGTGAGCCTGGTCGATTTAAATAGATTCGATCAGATGATTTAGTTTGGGTTAAAAAAGCGTTTGGCTTTTTTACGGCGGATATACAGGGTTTTTTGTACCTCAGCGATGCGTAAGCCAGAGCCATCATAAATATTTAAACTGTAGTGACGATAGACGGGGGCGTAGTTGTCTGCTTCGGCTTTGATACTGTCAATTTCAGCTTGATCTAAACGAATATCGGCATAAACCGTGCTGCGACCTGGGGATAAAAAGTTAATCGTGGCAGCTTTGTCCCAGACGATATATTTGGGGCCCAAGTGATGGATCAAGATCAGCATATAAAATGGATCGACCATCGAATACAGGCTGCCTCCAAAATGAGTGCCAACCACGTTACGATTTTTACGTGTTAACGGAAGTTTGACGCGAATATAATAGTTCTTCAAATCAATTTCGTCGATTTCAATCCCTGCACCTTTGAATGGAGAATAGTGATTGAGCAGAAGTTTCGAAATCGTCGGTATTGTCTGTAACTTCTTAATAATATTAAACATGGTCAATTCTAGTTTTGAGGTCTTAGGTGATGATAAACAACATTGATACTTCAGACATTGATCGGAATATTGTTGGAAGCGAATTAATAGTCAATCATGAAAATAACAACAGGTGAAGAGATGCAAGCGCAGACGTATTGGATTGCAACCCAAGATGGGCAAAAACTTTATGCAAAAAGCTGGGGTGACTCAGACAAGGATGCGCTTATTTTGGTGCATGGTTATCCAGATAATCAAGAAGTCTGGGAGCCTGTGATCGCACAGTTGATCCAAGATTTTTATATCATCAGTTATGACGTGCGCGGTGCAGGGCAGTCGAGTATTCCGAAGCGTATTCGAGATTATGCCTTGCCGCGACTGTCTCAGGACTTAAGTGCGGTCGCAGATGCGCTGTTGCCTGAACGCTCGTTTCATTTGGCGGCGCATGACTGGGGTTCGATCCAGAGTTGGGAGTCGGTGACGGATGAAAAATTCAAAGGTCGGATCTTGTCCTATAGCAGCATCTCTGGCCCATGTTTGGACCATGCTGCGTTTTGGATGCGAGATCAGTTCCAACAGGATAAACCGAAGTTCTTTAAACAACTGACCAAGTCTTGGTATATCGCGGCCTTTCAATTGCCGTTTTTGGCACCGACCGTTTGGTCGCTATTTACGCCTGAAAAGTGGGGTAAAATACTGAATCAGTTGGAACGAAGCCAAGGTTTACCGCTCAATCAAAATATCTCCGCAGATGGTAAACATGGGGTGGATCTGTATCGCGCGAATTTCTTGCCGCGTCTGCGTCATCCACGACAACGTTATGCGCAGTGTCCAGTACAGGCGATCGTGCTCAGCTATGACAAATTTGTCTCGCCGGCCTTGATCGATGAAATGCCGAAATGGTGTCCGCAGTTTGAGCGAGTCGAGGTCAAAGCCAATCATTGGGCGATCTTAAGTCGTGCTGAAGAAATGGCTGGCTATATCCGCAGTTTTGCACAGCGTCAGCAGGCTTAAATCTCAGCATAAGGCGTTGAAAAAGTTTGAACTGCTGCGTAAAGCATAGATGAAAAGTAGGGCATTTAAACAGTTTAATCTCTGCTAAAATGCCCTTTTTTTCCAGTAAACGTTCGCTATGATTGCAATTATTGCCGCTATCATGGTCATGTTCGGACTCTCCATTGCTCGCGTTCCAGTGGTATTTGCGCTGATCACAGGTGCGGTAGTGGGTGGTCTCATGGCCGGTTTGGGGTTGCAAGGCACGATGGATGCCTTCAATCAGGGGTTGGGCAAGGGCGCCAAGATCGCTTTGTCCTATGGGGTATTGGGTGCATTTGCTTTGGCTTTGGCGCGTTCAGGTTTGCCTGATCTGCTGGCCTATAAGCTGATTAAAGCCTTAAAAGGCGATGCCGACAGCAAATCTCAAAATATCGTTAAATACATTATCTTCGTGACGATTGCGCTGGCCGCAGTCTGCTCGCAAAACTTAATTCCAGTGCATATCGCCTTTATTCCGGTGCTGATTCCGCCGCTTTTGAGTGTATTCAATCACCTCAAGCTCGACCGCCGTATGATTACCTGCTTAATCACTTTTGGCTTGGTCGGGACTTATATGTTGGTGCCGGTGGGTTTTGGCGCGATCTTCCTGAATGATATTTTGGCGCATAACATCAATACCTTTGGGCAAGCCTACGGTTTTAGCATCCCGGTTGAGCAAGTGCCGCATGCGATGTTGATTCCAGTCTCGGGTATGTTCGTTGGACTGATGGTGGCTTTATTTTTTAGCTATCGTAAACCACGTATTTATCAAGATCTTAAAATCGAAGGGACTAGCCAAAGTATTTCTGGGGATACGATCAGTGGGCAGGACAGTGGTCCACCAAAAATTGCGACCTTTACCTTGTGGATGGCAGGCTTTGCGATTTTGGCAACCTTGGCGGTGCAACTCTACTCAGAATCGATGATTTTAGCCGGCTTGGTTGGGGTCGCGGTATTGAGTTGTGCGGGGATCTTTAAATGGCGTGAAGCGGATGATGTGATCATCACCGGGATGCGGATGATGGCTTTGGTTGGCTTTATCATGATCGCGGCCCAAGGCTTTGCTGCGGTGATTGAAGCAACCAATCAAGTGCCTGCATTGGTCCAAGCCTCGGTAGAATGGATCGGCAACAGCAAAGGCTTGGCTGCATTCTTGATGCTGATCATTGGTTTGTTGATCACGCTGGGGATTGGTTCATCGTTCTCGACAGTGCCGATTTTGGCGATCATCTATGTGCCGCTGTGCTTGCAGTTTGGCTTTAGTCCGATGGCGACTGTTGCGTTGATCGGAACCGCGGCTGCACTCGGTGATGCCGGTTCTCCTGCCTCGGATTCAACCCTTGGACCCACCTCGGGCTTGAACATGGATGGCCAACATGATCACATGAAAGACAGTGTGATTCCGACCTTTATTCACTTTAATATCCCGCTTCTGATCTTTGGTTGGATTGCAGCGATGGTGCTCTAAGCGGCATTGCATTTTCAAGCTCAAAAAGGCTTTGATGCTTCGGTGTTAATATGTTTTCTACTACTTTTAAATCAAAAGTAATGAGAATGAATCACTGAATGCTCAAAGCCTTTTTTTATTGTTCGTGACTCAGATTTAATTTTAAATTGGCATATATAAAAACCAAGTGCTGTGCTTGGATTAATGTAATGTTTTTTGAAATTAATCCGAGTGCGCAGCTTGGTTTAAAATAATTTAATTTTTTATATAATAGAAATTTGGAGGATTTATAATCAAAATACTTGATTGGATTACTCGGGATTTAAACCAACCTTTTTGGTCTGTTTAAAATAAATAGTTCTATATATCAGTATATTGTAAATAAAACAAAAAGTATTAATTTAATACATATTGCATAATATTTAACATCGTGTTTAATATAAATCAATATATCAACTTTACATTATTTATATTTAACTTGGAGGCTTTAAAAATGTTAAAACAGATTGCGGTAATTGCGCTACTCGGAGCTTCTGCAACAGCAATGGCTGGCCCATGGCAAGTTAAAGTGGGTGCGAGTGTATTATCTCCTACTAGCGATACCACGACTGAATTGGGTACGGTTAAAGCAGATCACGAATATAGTTTTACGCCTTCAGTTGAATATTTCTTTGGTGAGACACCTTTCTCAGCTGAGTTGTTGCTCGCCACACCGTTTAATCAAGATGCATTATTAGATGGCAATAAAGTCGGTAAACTTAAACACCTTCCACCGACAATCACAGCAAAATATAACTTTAAAAACTCAACGGGTTTCACACCATACATCGGTCTAGGTGCAACAGCATTGATCGCATGGGATGAATCAGGTGTGGTTGATAAAGTGAAGAATGACTACGGTTTTGCTGGTCAGTTGGGTTTTAACTACCAACCTGCTGATGCGAAAAACTGGGGTGTGTTCTTAGATGTGCGTTATGCAGACCTAAGCCCAGAAGTTCGTTTAACTGAAGATGTGGGCGGTCAAAAATTTGATCTAGACATCAACCCAATCGTATATACATTGGGCTATAGCTACAAATTCTAAGATCATTTGATCTTGGACTGAAGGATTAGTTCTTTCTAAAAATAAAATATAAACAGCGCATTCGGCCTCTTGAGTAAAATCTTGAGGCTTTTTTTATGCTGCTGTTTCACGCAGGTATTGGCTGTATTGATCGGCCTTCAACAGCTCATTTAAAAACAAGCCAAAGTCAGATATTGATCAGCAGATGAAAAATAATTATCTAAAAAACGCATTCAAGCATTGAAAAAGCGTTTCGGGACTCCAATTCAATAAGCATTCAAAAGATTTAATCTTTATTTTAGCGATTTAAAGTATTTAAGCGTTTTAAGGAGTGATTCATGAGCGAGCAAAGCACACAACAACACAGTTTCCAAGCTGAAGTCGCCCAGCTACTGCATTTAGTAACCCATTCACTTTATTCTAATCCTGAAATTTTCCTACGTGAGTTGATTTCGAATGCTTCGGATGCATGTGACAAATTGCGTTTTGAAGGCATCAACCATCCTGAGTTTTATGAAAGCGATCCGAATCTACATGTACGTGTTAGCTTTGATAAAGACGCCAAGACCATCACCATCTCAGATAACGGCATTGGTCTGACTCAACAAGAAGCGATTGATAACCTCGGTACGATTGCCAAGTCAGGCACCAAAGACTTTATGTCTAAACTGACCGGTGATCAAAAGTCAGATGCGCAGTTAATCGGTCAGTTTGGTGTGGGCTTCTATTCAGGCTTTATCGTTGCTGAAAAGATCACAGTCGAATCACGCCGTGCCGGTGAGCCTGCAAGCTCAGCTGTGCGTTGGGTCAGTGGCGGCACCGGTGATTTTGAAGTTGAGCAAATCAACAAAGACAGCCGTGGTACCGATATTATCTTGCACTTGCGTGATGATGCGCTTGAATATTTAGATGCGCAGAAAGTGAAGCACATCATCAATAAATACTCAGATCACATTAGCTTGCCAATCGAAATGCAAAAAGAAGTTTGGCAGGAAGAAGAAGTGGCTGAGGGCGAGGAGCCTAAAGGCGGTCAAATGGTGCTGACTGATGAGTGGGAAGCGATTAACTCTGCCAGCGCACTCTGGACCCGTAACAAGAACGAGATCACTGAAGAGCAGTATGTTGAGTTCTATAAAAATCTTAGTCACGACTACGAGGCACCACTGACTTGGGCACATAACCGTGTTGAAGGCAGCACTGAATACACCCAGTTGTTGTATGTACCGAGCAAAGCGGCCAGCGATATCTTTACCCGCGAAGCCAAAGCCGGCATCAAACTCTATGTTAAACGTGTGTTTATCATGGATGATGCGGATAACCTGATTCCAAACTACTTGCGCTTTGTGCAAGGTGTGGTCGACAGTGCTGACTTGCCGTTGAACGTCAGCCGTGAGTTGCTCCAAGAAAGCCGCGATGTCAAAACCATCCGTGAAGGTAACACACGTCGTATCTTGACCATGCTCGATGGCTTGGCCAAGTCTGAAGATGAAAAAGACCAAGAGAAGTTCAAACAGTTCTACACTGAGTTTGGTTCTGTGATCAAAGAAGGTTTGGGCGAAGACTTCAATAACCGTGAGCGTATTTTAAAATTGCTTCGTTATTCAAGCTCGAACAACGATGAGGTCAGTACCTCTTTTGCCGACTACAAAGCGCGCATGAAAGAAGGCCAAAAAGCCATTTATTATGTGACCGCTGAAAGCTTGATGGCTGCGAAAAATTCACCGCAACTTGAGTTGTTCAAGAAAAAAGGCATCGAAGTCTTACTCATGGCGGATCGTGTCGATGAGTGGGCGATGAACTTCGTACATGAATTTGATGGCTTGCCGTTACAAAACATCGCCAAAGGTGCGGTCGACTTAGGTGATCTGCAAGACGCCGAAGAGAAGAAAGCGCTTGAGGCTGCAGCTGAACAATTTAAGCCGGTGGTGGATCAGCTTTCTGAAGCACTCAAAGCCAAAACCAAAGAAGTGCGTGTCACCACGCGTTTGGTCGACTCTCCTGCATGTTTGGTCACCAGCGATGGCGACTTGTCACCGCAGTTGATTCGTATGCTACAACAGGCCGGTCAAGCCGTTCCTGAGAGCAAACCAATCTTGGAGATCAACCCAGAGCATCCATTGGTGCAAAAACTACAAGGTTCAGCACAGTTTGATGACTTGGCCAATGTGATCTTTGACCAAGCGGTGATTGCTGAAGGTGGTATCCCTGAAGATCCATCTGAATATTTGAAACGCATTAACAGCTTATTATTAAAATAAGCGATATACCAACTAAGTTTATTCAGGCTGTCTAAATAGCGACAGTCTGAATTTAAAATATACGTTTGGTGAAGAGAGCCGCGATATGTCGTATGACGTATCGCGGTTTTTTTATATCAGCAGGGCCAAGATGGTTATCATTTAGATGGGCGTGAGTGGGTATGCTTTAAATTAAGTAAAGTTAAATAGTGGGGCGGTGCGCTTAAAGCTCTAAAACAACGCTTCTAATCGAATCATGGCGCCGAGGGTATGTGAGCGATGTTCACGATGTTGATTGAGATAGTTTAAGTCGCCTTGTACAAAGAACCATTCCCGCCACAGCGGTTGTCGCCATGAGGTATAAGGTCCCCAACTATTTAAGCGTAGGTCTTGCTGATCATAGAACCCGGCGGTCATCATGCCATAGTTAAAACGATGGTGTTGAAAGAACTGATGCTGGCGAAAAATATAGTTATCCCAGAGTAAATCATCATCTTGCTTGTCAGCATAGGTGAGGCTGAATTGATTGGAGATCAAGGCATGGTTGGCGCGTGCATGACTGAGCTCAACGTTCGTCCGCAGATAGTTTTCACTTTTCAGTCCATAGCGATAAACCTGCTCGGCATGTAGGTTGAAGTCATTGGCAAAGGGCCAGTCGCGTTTTAGTTTGAGGCGTGCATAGACATCATCTCTGGAACGAATCCCGAGGTCAGCGTCGAGATCAAAGGGCAGGCTTTTGGAGAGCGCCGACCAACGTAAGGCAATCGAGCTGTTATCTTCGCGTGCGCGCTGTGGATCATAGGATTTATCGACACGATTGAGTGGATTTTCATTTTCAATATTGGCACTGCTGTCGAGTTCGTTATCCAAACTGTCATCACCAAACACTAAACTAAACTTACGTTTCAGAGTCGGCAGTACGATCTTGCCCTTAATCCGCGGTTGGTACTCGGCCTTGTCATAACGGTTATAGGTGCTGTCGATAAAAATGCGAAGACTGGCGTCGGCCGGTTGATCATAATCCGTGGGGCCAAACCAACTGTCCATGCGCGCCGCAGTCAAATCGATCCAATCATGTAGCTTGTGCTGTTGGCGATCGGTCCAAGTTCGATCCTTACTGTCCTCTTCTTTGGGTACGCTGGCTTGGTTGGATTCGGGTGGAAACACGGTCGGTGTAGCATCGATCAGGCCGGGGACTTGGTCGATGATCGGTAACACCCGCTGGCTTTCAGTGCTTTTCACAGGTGTTGGATTTGCTGCTGTCTGAGTTGGATTTGCTACTGTTGGCGTTGAGGCAGGCAGAGTATCTATGGGTTGTGCGACAGCGAGGTGGATGCTCATGCTTGATGTGCAGACTAGGGCAGTGTAGAACAAGGGATTCAGGCGTTTCTTCAATTTTATGCAATTCCATTTGATACGAAAGACGTCGGGCAATACGGCTTGCGGACGACACTGCGGTGACATTTAAGCAATGCCCAACTGCATTGACTATTTATTGTGTAGTGGATCAAAGCGCACGACGAGGGTGCACTGATCCAATCGATGGCCGTTCCGAATTTATGTTTTTGGAATTTCACAACCTTCAGCATCGCAACTCGCGGTCGCGTCACTTGCAACAGTCGGATTTTCATCCTGCTGTTGGAGTTGTTCAAAGACTTGCAAGAACACCTC
>JASLJB010000221.1 GCA_030152605.1 Acinetobacter sp.
GAAAATCAGGTGGAAAGTTTTTTAAAAATGGCAATTCGTTCGATCCCGGATTGCCAAAAATCATGTCTATTTTATTGTGTCTTAATAAGGCATAAGTATAGTCATGCACAGTTTTCACAATAAGATCCTTATATTGTGTGGCTTTATTCTCATCATATTTTTTATAGATCAGCGCTTCAAATGAATATCATCAATGATGGCTTATCAGCCTGCTGCATAATGTTAAACCGGCAACTTATACTATTGCGTCGTATTCAACTCAGCATTCATGTCAGCATCAATTTGAGCGCCAAGCGCAGCGTCGCTAAAATCAGCGCTGACTTTATATCGTTTTTTGTGCATAATAAATATTAAAATGTGATAAGCGAAAATATATGTCCTCTGATAGAGATCGTCTCGCCCAGATATTTCCGGCATGGCGTTGGTTGAAAGGTTATCAATATTCAACATTTAAAGCAGATTTACTCTCGGCGTTGATCGTGATTGCGTTGTTGGTACCGCAAGGCATGGCCTATGCTATCGTTGCCGGTTTACCGCCGATTACTGGTTTATATGCCAGTGTCTTGCCGATGATTATTTATGCCATGATCGGTGGCAGCCCGACGCTGTCGATTGGGCCGGTGGCTTTAATCTCGATGATGACCTTTGCCACACTCAATCCTTTATTTGAGGTGGGTAGCAGTGAATATATCCAAGCGGCCTGCTTACTGGCGGTCTTGGTTGGGCTAATCTCGTTGCTGTTTGGGGTATTAAGATTTGGCTTTCTGATTCGGATGATCAGTCATCCTGTGATTAAGAGCTTTATTATCGCTTCGGCAGTCTTGATCGCCCTGAGCCAAGTCAAGTTGTTGTTCAATATCCCCCTCGAAATAGATAATCTCAGCAACTTCTTGATCAGTTTGTCACAGCAGTTCCGAGAGATTCATTATCCCACGTTATTGCTCGGCATCATCGCGATTATATTTTTAGCATTTTCACCCAAGCTTTTTAAAACCCAACTACTGGCTAAACTTTTGCCGCAGAAATTTCGCCTATTAATAGTCAAAGTGCTGCCGCTATTGATCATCTGTATTGCCCTGATCGTGATGCATTATTTTAAATTGGCGGATTATGGTATTCAAACAGTAGGAGATATTCCGTCTGGTTTCCCACCGCTGCATATGCCGTATTGGTCTTGGGATTTAGTGCTGATGCTACTTCCCGGTGCTGGGATGATTGCGATGGTGAGTTTTGTCGAGTCGATTTCAATTGCCCAAGCCACGGCATTTCAAAACCGCAGTGAATTAAACAGTAACCAAGAATTAGTGGCATTGGGTCTGGCCAATATCAGTGCCGGTCTCACCGCCTCTTTCCCCGTAACCGGCAGTTTATCGCGTACCGTAGTGAATGCAGATGCCGGTGCGCGAACACCATTATCTGGGGTGATCTCGTCGATATTTATCGTCATCGTCAGTCTGTATTTCACCGGACTGTTTCGAGAGCTGCCTTTGGCGATCTTGGCGGCCACGATTATGGTTTCGATCTGGAAACTGGTCGATATTAAACCCTTTATCGACACTTGGCGTTATTCCAAAGCCGATGGCATCGCGATGTGGATTACCTTTTTCGCGGTGTTGTTTATTGATATTTCAACCGGACTGATCTTGGGGATTATCTCGACCTTCTTTTTACTGTTATGGCGCATTAGTCGTCCGCATATTGCGGTATTGGGTTTGGTGCAAGGTACAGAGCATTTTAGGAATATCAAACGCCATCAGGTGCTTACCCGCCCAGAAATGATTTCAATCCGTGTGGATGAGAGTTTAAACTTTTTTAATATTTATACCCTGAAAGAATTTATTATCCAGCAAGTCAGTGCCCATAGCGCACTCAAGCATGTAATCTTGAATTGCTCGAGTGTCAGTAATATCGACTTAAGTGCTTTGGAGACGCTTGAAGAAATTAATGCTGAACTGCGCAAGCTGGATATTCAATTGCATTTCTCTGAAGTCAAAGGTCCAGTCATGGATAAACTAAAGCAGTCACATTTAATGCAATCACTCAGTGGTCAAATATTCCTCACCCACTATCAAGCTGTGGCCAGCGTGCAACAGCATAACGATGATGATGCGCAGATTTAAGCAACTGCGCTATATTGTCAAAAACAAAATTGACTTGTAGGATGTGGCGAGAGAAACATCGTGATGCTGAAAGGATTCAGCATGAATAATTTTGATATTGCTTTGTATGCTCGCGCTGCGCTGATTTTGCAGCGCTTTTTGGCGAATAATTGTGCTTTGTTCTATTTGGTGATTTTAAAAAATGATTGTTTTTAAATCGCTTAGGAACTCTATGGAAATAGTTTATTCAAAATAAAAATTTACGTATAGAATAGCCGCTTATTTTTGTTTTTTCCTGATAAGGTTTATGGCTCGATTATGTTCTCAGCCCTGACACATCTTAGTCTCGTGACCCGCATTCTCCTCGCCATTATTATTGGTGCGGCTGTCGCACGCCTCTTTCCCCAAGCTGCACCTTACGTCAGTCTATTGGGTGATTTATTTATTAAAGCACTTAAATCTGTTGCACCGATCTTGGTGTTTGTTTTAGTGCTGTCCTCTATTGCCAATTTTAAAGTCAGCCACGAAGCCAAAAATCTCAAACCTATTTTAGCCTTGTATGGCGTAGGCATGTTATTTGCCGCATTAAGTGCCGTTGCGGCGAGTTTGTTATTTCCAAGCAGTCTGATTTTAAATATTGCACCGGATACCAATCTGCAAGCGCCGACTCATGTCGCAGAAATATTAAAAAATCTATTGCTGAGTTTTGTGGCCAACCCGGTGACTGCGATTAGTGAAGCAAACTTTATTGGTATTTTGGCTTGGGCAGTCGGTTTAGGGATTGCACTACGTCATAGTGCGGATACGACCAAGCAAGTCATTTCTGATTTCTCAGATGCGATTAACTATATTATTAAAATCGTGATTAACCTTGCCCCGATCGGGATCTTTGGTTTAGTGGTGGTGACCTTTGCCCAAGCCGGTTTAACCACCTTGGCTAAATATGCCCATCTGATCTTGGTTTTAGTCGGCACCATGCTGTTTGTTGCTTTGGTGGTGAATCCTATTTTGGTCGCCATCGTCATGCGTCAAAACCCGTATCCATTGGTGATCACCTGTCTCAAAGAAAGTGGCATTACCGCGTTCTTTACTCGAAGTTCTGCGGCAAATATTCCAGTCAATTTGGAATTGGCCAAACGTTTAGGCGTGAATGAAACTATCGCTGGCGTGACTATTCCCCTCGGTGCCACCATTAATATGGCTGGTGCGGCAGTGACGATTACCATCCTGACTTTAGCTGCAGTGAATACCTTGGGGATTCAAGTCAGCCTAGCGACCATGATTATCTTGTCGGTGGTTTCAGTGGTCACGGCCTGTGGTGCTTCGGGTGTTGCTGGCGGTTCATTATTACTGATCCCTGTGGCCTGTGGTTTGTTTATGATCCCGACTGAAATCGCCATGCAAGTGGTTGCGATCGGAATGGTGATCGGTGTGATCCAAGACTCCGCGGAAACGGCATTAAACTCATCGACCGATGTTTTATTCACCTCAGCTGTTTCCTTGTCTAAAAAGTAATATACTGAATAGGTAAGTTTTTTTTAGATAGAGTTATGCCAATACAACGTTTACCCCTCTGGATTCATGCGGCTGCATTTATGCTGGCCATGAATGCAGGCATGATTAATGTATTGGGGCTGTTTAGTTTACTGCACCAGTCGGTATCGCATATGACCGGAAACGTCAGCCTCATGGCCGATGCGCTGGTGCACATGCAATACCAACAGGTGCTATTTTTATGTCTGATCGTATTAAGTTTTGTGTTGGGTTCGAGTTATAGTGGATTTATTCTAGGCAATAGCCACGTTCAACTCAGCCAACGTTACGGTCTGCCCTTGAGTTTAATGACGATTTTCATCGTCATCTGCTGGTATTTCGTCCCAGACTATCCTCGTTATGCATTGCTCTGGGCATCCGCCGCAATGGGGATTCAAAACGCCATGGTCAGCCATTATAAAGGCGCCATTCTGCGTACCACACATTTATCTGGTGTACTCACCGACTTAGGGTTGGCGATCGGCTATAAACTCCGAGGTCTGCATGTAGATCCAAAACGGGTTGTACTGCATCTCATGATCTTTCTGGGTTTTTTGCTCGGTGGTTTAATCGCATCCCTGATCTATCCGTATTTAAAATTTCAAGCCTTCCTGATTCCGGCAGGATTAAGTTTAATCCTGTGTGTGATATATTGGATCGCTTACTTTGGCCTATTCCCTTTTTCAAAAAAGTAATTTCTGCAAGTTGAGTTGTCATTATGGTTAAAAATGCATTGCAAGCCCAGTTGTTAAAAGCCGGTCTGGTCGATAATAAAAAAGCAAAAAAATTGTCGAAGCAAGCACAACATGAGCATCGCACCGGTCAGAGCAACGAAGCAGAATTAAAAGCCAAGATCGAACAAGATCTTAAACAGAAAACCCTCAAAGATCAGTCGCTCGATCTCGAAAAGAAACGCATCCTCGATCAGAAAGCGCTGAAGGCCTCGATTATCCAAATGATCGGCCAGCATAAAATCACCGATACTAATGGTGATGTGACCTATCAGTTTATTGATGATGCCAAGATTAAAAAGATCTATATCAATCAGCAAATTTATAATGCTTTGGTATCAGGAAGCTTGGTCATCGCCAAAGATCTCGATCGTTATGCGGTCTTGCCGAAGGCATTGGCTGAACGGATCAATGAAAAAATGCAGGGCTTTATCATCGTGGATAACTCAGAGAAAAATGACCAAGTCACCGATGAAGAAGATCCGTATGCAGCTTATGTGATTCCTGATGATTTGATGTGGTAAGTCACCACGCACATCGCGAGCCGTTGTCAGCCAATTCTCAAAACCAGTCTGTCTAAGACTGGTTTTTTTTGCCTGATTTATAGACGTATCCGCTTAAAATCGCCTTATATATCAAGATTAGACCCACATTGTCACGCTACTGTCATTACATTGAGTGCGTACTGCGATCTAGCTCTCTGCACTTTGGCGGATTAACTTCGCCCAAGATTGAGCAACAGCATGCCGCCTAAAGCAATTAATACCCCACCAATCAGCCGATTCAGCAGGCGTTGTTGGGCTAGAATTCTGTCACGTAATTTAGGCGTGGAAATGAGATCAGCCACGGCGACAAACCACAATAAATGCGCCAAAGAGATGAAACTGCCAAAGCCAATCAGTCCCCAAACCGTGATTTGCATCGAGATAAGTTGGGTCATGAGGCTGATCACAAACAGCGCTGTTTTGGGATTGAGTGCATTGGTCAGCACACCATTGTGAAAAGAAGCGCGCATCGACACCACGACATGCGGATCATGTGTTTGGATTAAAGGTTGGCGTATGGTCTGATAGCCGATATAAATCAAATACATCGCGCCAGCAAGAGTTAAAAACTGCAGCAATTGTGGCAAAGCACGCATGGCAAAGTGAATCAAGACACTGGCATACATCACATGAATCCAAACCCCGAGCGCAATCCCACATGCACAGGCCAAGCCATGAGATCGACCATACAAATAGCTGTTGCGCGTGACGATAGCAAAATCAGCCCCCGGACTGATGACGGCCAATAGTGTAATCAGGATCAGTGGAATAAGTTCATTCATCTTTATCAGATCGAAGTGGAATTAGACGCAAGTTTTAACTGAATTCACGTTCAAGAACAGCGCGTTTTTCTCTAGTATATGCTTGAGTTTTTGGAATACTTCGCGAGCGTTATTATGATTGAACGACTCAACCTGAATGCATTTAAGTTTTTTTATTTTGTGGCGCAGTGCGGCAGTATCACCCAAGCCGCGGAAATCCTCTGTGTTACACAAGGTGCGGTCAGTAAACAAATACAAGCCCTTGAACAACGCCTTAACTTAACTTTGTTTTTGCGCAGCCATAAAAAAATGACCCTCACCATGGAGGGACAACAACTGTATAGCACCTGCCAACAGATCTTTGAGCTCCTCGATCAACGCTTGATCCAACTGCAACAAACACCGCTGCAAGCGATGCCCCTAGCGGTGTCTTGTGAGCCAACCTTGGCGATGAAATGGTTGATACCTCGGCTTGCAGATTTCCAGCAACGCTACCCAAGTATTGAGATCAGTTTATTGACCGCAGGCGGTGCCGTCGATTGGCAGAAACATCCGATTGATCTGGCCTTGCGGCGTGATGATTTTGAATTTTCGCCACATCTTTATGCTGAAAAAATTGCAGCGGAATATATGCTCTGTGTCAGCAAGCCCGATGCAAGCGCATCTGCGCGGACGCGGCTGCAAGCATCGCAATTCTTTGTATCGAGTGCCACCACTCAGCCTGATCAGACTGTTTTTGTGTCGAGTTCTCGGCCATCGATCTGGCAAGACTTTAATCAGCAGCTCAGCAATCGCAATTTGGCGATCCAACTCAAGCCCAAAAGCCTGCAGCATTTTTATCTCTGCCTAGAAAGTAGTTTGGCCGGACTCGGTGCCAGTATTGCGTCGATTTACATGCTCGAAAAAGAACTACAACATCATATGTTACAAGCGCGCTGTCCAATCTATGCCGACCAGTCGAGCTACTATTTACTCAGCGCACTCCCCTTTGAACAAGATCCACGCAAAATTTGTTTTAAAAACTGGCTAATAGAGCAGATGCAACTCACTTCACACCACATTTTAAATACTTTTCAAGTAAAGTCTTGAACTTATAATGTATGCAAAAAGTGTCTTATAAGTTAAATGGCGCTCATTTTTAATAAAATCACCTTTAACCTTAATTTGGAGTTTTTCGTTGGACAAATTTAGCTTTATTCAAGATATACAGGATTGGTCAGATCAATACCCGTGGCTCGAGATGCTTGGCTCATTGGCCATTTTGATCGCCTTGGCGGTGATTGCCAATTTTATCGCCAAGCGAATTGTGGTCAGTGGCGTACGTAAGCTGTTGTCAAAGGTTAAGTTTGTCAATCAGGGAATTCTAGCGGAACACAGCATCATCAGTCGTATCGCCAATATCGTGCCTGCGACAGTGATTCTCAACGGCATCGCCACCGTCCCGCATTTGTCGGAGAAAATGGTCAGCTTAATCCAAATGGGTGCGCAGGCTTTCATTCTACTCACCATTGCATTGACCATTAGCGAATCGCTGAACGTCTTCAATTTGGTTTACCAACGCAATCCCAAAGCGCGCAACAAGCCGATTAAGGGTTATTTGCAACTGGTCAAAATGATCGTTTATATCGTCTGTGCTTTGATGGTCATTGGGACTTTCTTGAAAAAAGATGTGTTTTCCATCCTCGCTGGCTTTGGTGCGATGGCTGCTGTCTTGATGTTGGTATTTCAAAACACGATTTTGTCGATCGTGGCATCGGTGCAGATCTCATCTTATGACATGGTGCGTATTGGGGATTGGATCGAAATGCCTTCACTGAATGCAGATGGTACGGTGACGGACATGTCATTACATACAGTGACGGTCGAGAACTTTGACAAGACCTTTACCACCATTCCCACCAATAAGCTGGTGACAGATACCTTTAAAAACTGGCGTGGTATGGCGCAGTCTGGTGTACGACGTATCAAGCGTTCGATCTATATCGATCAAAGCAGTATTCATTTCTTAAGCAAGGATGAAATGAACAATCTGAAAGATTTTCTATTGCTCAATCAGTATCTAGATGAAAAACAGATTGAATTGTCGAGCTTTAACCAACAATTTGCAGATGAGTCGACCTGTAATCAACGTCAACTCACCAATATCGGGACCTTTAGGGCCTATATGAAGTTTTATCTGCAACATCATCCGGGCATCGCTCAAAACCAAACCTTGATGGTGCGTCAGCTACAACCGACCAGTGAAGGTTTACCGCTGGAAATTTATGGCTTTACTGCAACGACGGTATGGACAGAGTATGAAACCATTCAGTCGGATATCTTCGATCATCTGATCTCAATCATCCCGGCCTTTGGTTTGAAAGTCTACCAAGCGCCTTCTGGCATGGATCTAAGATCGTTGTCCCCACAAGCCACAGCGGAGATTGAAGAAAAAGTGGTTTAGTTTTATATCCAACCACGTTCATCATGAAGCCCATGTTTTAAATCCCCCTTAACCCTAATGCTAGGCAGTTAAGGGGGATTTCGCTTTGAAAGTAAAGTCTATTGGGTCATTCCCATCAATCAGTATTGCTTAAACCACTTAGGGTCTGTTGACAATTCATAAATAGCAACTGCCGCAAGCATAGATGAAATGTCAACAGACCCTAGCCACAGCTTGCATGGCTGATCAGTTTGGACTGGGGATCGACCGTGACGGTAACGCGATTGACACGATAGTCTTGTGTCACAGGTTGGTTTGGCCCCACGACACGTACCAAGGCCGCTTGAGTACGTTGTTTGATTTTTTCTTCACTCATCAAGGGTTGGCCAACCAACTTCTGTGCTTCAACAGCCACACACTTGGCTTGATCGCTCGCGCGAAACAGTTGCCATTCTTCAACCACTTCGCCATTTTTTAAGTGACAGTAACCAGTTTGACCGCCCTTCACATCCGCTCGAATCTCTAACTTGCCTTGTTGTTCGATACAGTATTGACTGGCTGGATTGGGCATGCCGAGTGTGGGTTGGATGTTGGGGGTGCCATCAATTTGAAGCTGCTCAGGCTGTGGCTGTGCGGCTGGGTCGACTGTATTTTGTGCACAGCCTGTGATCAAGGCCACGGCGATGCTGGAGATCAAGTAAATTTTCTTTTTCATGCGATAAGTCTTAAAATTTCAATCCATCAATCTAGCAAACTTCAGCGATCGCTTCAATTTCATTGACCTTGTTACAACATATGATGGAATATCAACCGAGCCTAGATATCCAGAGGAAGACAAGATGTGCGCAAACTTTAAACCGGTCGCTCGAAATCGTGCCAGCTTACTGCAACTGTCGATGCCGCAATTTGAATTTTCAGAAGATATTTATCCGACCCAAGACGCACCGCTGATCTTTTCCAATCGTGGTCAGATTGAATGGCGCTGTGTTGGTTTCGGTATGCTGCCCCGCTGGGCCAAAGACCTTAAAATTGCACGACATACCTACAATGCCCGAACTGAAACCGTGCATCAAAAGCCCTCCTTTAAACATGCCTGGTATCGCAGTCAATTTGCTTTGATCCCAGTGGAAATGATTTTTGAGCCCAAGTATGTTGAAACACAAAATAGCGCTGCCAAGCCCGAATGGCATGGTATTGTGCGCGCCGATGGTCTGCCATTTACCGTCGCCGCCTTGTATGAAAATGCACTGATCAATGGACAACAGGTTCGATCCATGAGCATGCTCACCATCAATGCCGACCAGCATCCGTTTATGCGCCAGTTTCATGCACCTGAGGATGAGAAAAGGTCGATTATCGTGATTCCGCCCTCACATCGAGAGGCTTGGTTGAACTGTAATTACCAAGAGGCGCCGCAATTCTTTTTTGACATGCCGGATGAATATGTCAGCTTTCCTAAACAGATCGCCACGGCCAAAACAGCTGCTGCACAAAGCACACAACAGCTTCTATTTTAGGGTTTTATGCAAGGCTTATAAGGCGGATGCGGTTGCAGCTATTTTTACTGTTGAATTTTAGAGCAACAGCTCCTACAATTTGATTTTGTAACGAAATCAAAATAGGCGTTGAAGTATGTCGATTCTGCAGTTTAAAAATCCGATTAAGATCAGCAAGGTTGAGGTCGATGCGATCCGTCAAGTCGCGCCCCTCAGTCAAATTGCGATTCCCTTTGCCGAAGAAAAAGTCTCCGCGGGCTTTCCATCACCGGCCCAAGACTATAGCGACAAAAAACTTGATCTCAATCAACACCTGATCAGCAATGTACATGCAACTTTTCTGATCCGTGTGGCCTCCTTGTCCATGCGCGATGCAGGCATCGATATCGATGATGAGCTGATCGTGGATCGCAGCTTAGAAGCGCGGCATAACGATATCGTGATTGCCTTGATCGATAATGAATTCACGCTAAAACGCTTGGTGATCGCCGGTGATCGTTGTTGGCTCAAAGCCGAAAACCCAGACTTTGAAGATATCCATGTCTCCGAGTATCAGGATTCGATGATTTGGGGCGTGATCACCAGTGTGATTAAAAGATTTCGATGAAACATGAGAGCAAGATTTATGCGCTAGTTGACGTGAATAACTGCTATGTCAGTTGTGAGCGCGTATTTAACCCCAAACTCAACGATGTCCCTGTCATCGTACTCTCTAACAACGATGGCTGTGCCGTCGCACGCTCGCAAGAGGCCAAAGATCTGGGCATTGCCATGGCGGTACCACTATTTAAAATCAAAGAGCTGGTTCAGCGACATCAGGTACAGGTCCTGTCGAGTAACTATGCCTTATATGCTGAAATGTCGATGCGCTTTCATGCCATTCTTGCTGGTTTTGTCAGTCCAGAAGAACAAGAAATTTACAGCATTGACGAGTGCTTTCTAGAGCTGACGGCTTATGCACAGCAATTCATACTGGATGAGTATGCGCAAATCATGCGGCATAGAATACTCAAATGGATTGGACTACCGACCTGTGTCGGGATTGGGCAGAGTAAAACTGAAGCCAAACTTGCCAATCATTTGGCCAAGAAAAACAAATACTTCAACGGGGTATGTAACCTGGCTGAGATCAGCCTCACCGACAAAGAAGCCCTGTTTAGTCAGATCAATGTTGCTGAGGTTTGGGGCGTGGGACGTCAGCATGCAGAAAAGTTGCAGCGTATGGGCATTAGCACGGTGTTGGATTTGGCCTGTGCAGATCCGCATGTGATCAAGAGGCTATTTTCAGTGGTGATGTCACGCACGGTTTTAGAACTACAGGGAATTTCTTGTATTGAGATTGAATCTGCCCCCGCGCCCAAACAACAGATCATCGCCAGTCGTTCCTTTGGTGAACGCATCACAGAACTCGACGATCTCAAGGAAGCCATGGGTAAATATGTGCAAGATGCGGTGAAGCGCCTAAGAGACGAAGCTTTGCTCTGCGGGAGTGTGGTGGCTTTTGTGCAGTCCAGTCCATTTGATCCGCACCTGCCCTATTATTCCAAGTCCTTGAGTTATGATTTGCCTGAGCCGACCGATCATGTACTTGAATTGGTGCAGGTGGCGCTCAAGCTGCTTGAGACGATGTACTTGGCTGGGGTGAAATACAAGAAATGTGGTGTAAGCCTGCATGACCTGATCCCGAAAACCGCCTATGTCCCAGATCTCTTGATCGAGCATGCGCAGGTCGAAAAAAACCAACAACTGATGCAAGCTTATGAGAAGGTGCAGACGCGGTTTGGAAAAACCAAACTCGCCGTGGGAGTGTGTTATCTGCCTGAACGTAAATGGAGTATGAATCGCGCCCACCTCAGTCGGGATTATTTTAGTGCTGCGGGCATGTTAACCGTGGAGAAGTGAAAATTTTAAACAACATAAAATAAAGACGAGAGAAAATACTTGAAACACCGATGAGAAACCGATGAAAAAAAATCATCGAGGCTCAGAAAACTGACTCAAACGTGTCTGAAGAATCTGATGCGCCTCTTGCACAATTTTATTGATTAAATCTTGGCAGCTCGGAATATCGTGGATTAAGCCCAGTGTTTGACCTGCTGTAATTAAACCTGCATCAATATCTCCAGTTTGCAATGCCCGCTTTCCATTCAGACCAGACATATAAGGGCGGATATGTTCAAACTGTAAATCTTCGCGCTGGCTTAACTGGACCACCAAATCAGAGACACTATTTTTAGCCACTCTTGATGTATTCTGCAATTTCCTCAATAACAAATGAGTCGAGCGCTCATCATTGTCTAAATAAAACTGTTTAATTCGATCATGAATTGGTGCTTCAACTGTGGCACAAAATCTGGTTCCCATATTGATGCCGTCTGCACCCAGTGCTAAGGCTGCAACCAGACCTCGACCATCCGCAATACCACCGCTCGCAATAATCGGAACCTCAATTTGATCTGCTGTGATGGGGATCAAGACCAGTCCTGGCACATCGTCCTCACCGGGATGACCAGCACATTCAAATCCATCTATAGAGATAATATCCGCGCCTGCTTTGACCGCAGATCGCGCATGTCTGACAGACGTACATTTATGAATGACCTGAATGCCATTCTGTTTAAAATGTGAAATATGCTCATGTGGTTTATTGCCTGCTGTTTCAACGATTTTAATTCCACTTTCAACAATGACACTTCGGTATTCTGCATAGGGCGGTAATTTGACCGCGGGTAATAATGTCAGATTGACGGCAAAAGGCTGATC
>JASLJB010000263.1 GCA_030152605.1 Acinetobacter sp.
TCAAGCGCACTATACCTTAAATATGCCATATCTTGGCATGCCAGTCAAATATCACTCAATTCTTAGTCTTTTATCATGCCCAGCTAGATAAAACTCACCACAACAAACCATGCTCTTTAAGCAATTACGCCCTAACTTAAACTCATCCTCCATCTTGCGATCAGATAAACCCCGCACATTCTTTTCAATAAACAGCAGCACGGCGCGCTTTGCTGATTCGCATACAGTTGTAGTCTTCTTAAAATCAGCAATCAGCTTACGGATCTGCTCCGCCTCATAATCACTGATCACACATGCAATCTTATCCTTGCGACCACCACCAGCATCTTTATTATTCTCACAGATCAACCAGTAAATCTGATTAACACCCAATGTATCGGGTGTATTCCCACTTTTCATGCGACATGTTTGAACATAAGCGCCGTACTGCTTCAACCATTCTTCTGCCGTGAACTTAGACCAATCCATCACTTCAAATTTAACCATCGCATTCATCCCGATCACCCTACCAATTCCACAATTGCCTTAATCGCCATACCACTCTTCACCTGCCCCGTGCTAAACCTCAGCACCCGATAACCCAACTCAGTAGCCGCGTTATACTTAATCATGTCTGTCTGATACCCATCACCCCGCGTATGCCTCCCGTTGCTCCAGATCCCACCCTCAACCTCGACCAGCAATTTGTGGCCAACGATCAAAAAGTCCGACCGCCACTTCCGCACATCATGAAACTTAAACTCACGCTCAAAACTAATGTTGTGGGCTTTTAAGTGCTGAGCGAGTGTTGCTTCGCCCTCACTTTCAACTTTAGTACCACGACGTGGTGAACGCCGTGATTTAGCCTTAGGCTTGGTTTTGATCAGCTTTTGATATTCAGCAAGTGAAATACTGCTCATAGCCACCCAAGCGCGTGATGCGTGCTCTGCTGTGATGATGCAATCACGGCGCAGATGATGAGTGCGATGATCAGGATTAGGAATTTATTCGGGATCATAGCTGTCCACCAATATTTGACCCAACTCACTCGCACAAGCGTATAGCGAGGCCAAGTGATCACCATGAGTATGGCTTTTTATCGTCGCATCCCAATCGTCTAGCAAATCCTCAATCATAGACAGCTTGAGTTCCAAGCCATGACTTTGAGCTCTTAACTCCGCAACCTCAGCCTGACGCATCTGCCAACCTTCCCAGCTAGCCTGCTTCATCCAGCCTGAGTAGTTGCCGCTCGGCATTAGAGTGCACGTGTCATCCTGATGCATTTCACGATACTTTTCTTCGAATTGCTCTCTCACAGCACAAACTCCTCATCAAAGCCCGCATTCATCAACTCTTCTTCGTGCTCGCCCTTAACATCAATGCAAAGACCTCCCCCAATCGCAGCACGCAACTCATCCAGCCGAACCAAGTCATCCAGATGTTCTGGCCAACAAGCACACGCCCACCAACCACCATCACGAAAGTAGTCATACGCTTTTGTGTATCCATCAGCGATCTCACTGGCGTCCGTGTTATCCCGAACATCTTTGTGATAACCCCACATAAGGCTTAGTGGTGAAAAATACTCAGCACCATCTGGAGCGCGATCAACGATTTTTTGTGCTTTTTCGATACCACCTACTTGTTCAATCAAATTAGTCTTAAGCATCGCCGACCCCCATTAGTTCTTTTGCAAAAGCAGTAGCCTCATAGGTATAAATTGATTTTCTCTCTAAGAGATTGAGATCGACCAAATCACTTAGACAATTCAGTACCGTTTGTCGCGGTGCATCAATTACAGCCTCGAAAACATCTTTGACAGTGAAGGCCTGGGTTGCCCGGACAGCAAACAGTAAAATATTAAAACGACGCTCAAATATCTGAGATGAATCGGGTCTTTTCTTTGATCCACTAATCTCATTCATGCCACGCCTCCCTGACAAGCTTTAAACGCATCTGCAGCTGACTTACCCTCAGAAACCATTTGTTGAAACGGTGTCAGAACTAGGCTGGCGCTCGAGTGCATCAAGATTGATTTATCTTGGGCTTTGTTTATAAGCCGACGCTTAGTAGACTCACATTCGTTTTGCGCCTGAATTCGCGCTGCCTTTGGTGTAAGCCCCTTGGCCATTAGTACAGCCTGACGTTCGCAAATACGTTTTTCAGTATCTGACATGGCGAGCAGAACCTTTGAAACAGAAATCAACTGTGGTGGCTCTGGTAGCTCATTCTGTCGATCCCACATCTGCTGTTTTAGGCCATTTTCTTTTGCATCATCAACAAGGCCCTTGTAGATATCACGGAATGCAAACCCAGCATGCTGCTGCCCTTCGTTCTGCAGAATCAAGCGAACATCATCCAGTGCTTGTTTGGTGAATACGGTGATTGCTGTTTTAGGGTTATCGAGGAATGTGGTTGCTTTAGCCCAAGCCTGATTGGCAGTCCAAAAATCATTACCCTCACACCAAGAGCGCAGTTCAGGAAGTGATGGACACCACTTCTCACGATTCATCCGGTTAACACCACTGCGTAGATCCGAAGGTGTAATCCCGTTTAGGACTGCGCAGACTTGGCTGCAGAGAACCGACGCTTCGATGTGGCCATATTTTTTATTGAAATCAGAACCGTAAATCGTTTCCATGTGAGCGAGAACCTGATCAGCAAGTTGAACAGGAAATGTGATTTCAAATACTTGTTGAAATTCTTGTAGTTCATGCATTGCTATAGCCCTCCCAGATATCGCGAATAGGACTTTGATTTTGGCTTGCCATGTTGCCAAAGCGAGTTCCAACTGGTGCTTGTTGCTGTTGAGACTGAGTTGGTTGCTTAGGTGGATAGATCCCTGTGTAATTCCCAATGATCGAAGTTTCCAAAGCTTGATCTGCGAGTTGGCCAAAGCCAGCAAGTTTTTTAAGAACAAGCTTCACGGCGTTTTCGGTGAGTGGTTTTTTCAAACCGTTACGCATGTCAACAAAATCGTTCCACAGAATTGGATTCACGTTGTTTGGTAACTCAACTGATTTCGCATCGAATGAGATTTTGCTTTCAGATTTTTTAGACTCAGCAACACCATCGCTTTTTTTATTTATTTTTTTATTCTTTGTAGAGTTGTTTTTGATAGTGTTAGTTTGTGTGTAAAAATTCTTTACTAGTAGAGGTAAAAATTCTTTACTAGCGTAGTTAAAAATTTTTACTAGCAGGGGTAAAGATTTTTTACCAGTATTTGGCTGATTTTCATCTAGTAAAAATTCTTTACTAGGGAAATTAATCATCAAACCAATGCTTGTTTCTTCACCGAGTTTGAATGTATTTCCGTGGAACGTACTTTTTAATTCCACCACCAATCCAACCTTAATTAGTTCACGAACACACTTGATTACTGTCGGTCTAGATTTACCTGTAATCGCCTCAAATTGAGTTAAAGAGATAGAATCCATCTCTTTATTCCAGCCACGAGTTTTGCGGCAAATAACCAAATACAACTTGCATGATGCGTCAGAGATCTTATCCAGCACCTCATCCACAAAAGCATTGGGTACCTGAAAAGCGTTGGGTGTAAATTTACTCATGCCACCTCTCCACGCGCCAACACGGCGCGATCTTGATGCTTTTGGATATCAGCAGCGACAAACAACTGGCTTGGATCTGGCAGACGACAATTGAGAATGGTCTCAGCGACAAATGCGGTGCGAATGTCAGCCAAAGCGATACATTCACCGCACTCAGCATCAGGTTCGCCGATGTAGCCGTATGCTGGATTGATTTCGCTTTGCATTGCGAACACATACAGCGCATCATCATCGCCGTGGATCTTGACGACCATGTCTTCGGGGATGAAGTTGCAATCGACTTCATTTGAGTGTTGTGGTAAATTTGATTTCATATTTAATTCCTGTTGAATTGAATTACTAAAAGCCTGACCTCGACCGTCAGGCTTTTTTTATTTCCAAGATTTGTGAGCTAGGGTTTACCCCGACACGCCCAATTAATCCCAACGCCTCCCGTTTCTTCCTGTTTTTATCTGCCCTCTCAAGCATTAAGCTAACCTCATGGTATTCACCCATTACGGCTTTTTCTAAAAGGATAATTGCTTGAACCGCATACTCTTTACCCCGGACATCGGCGATCAATCTCAATCGCTCCATCATGTCTGGCAGCATCTTCAAACGAAGATCTTCTTTTTCAAGACTCATAAATACACCTATGCAGCTGTGGGTTTTTGTAGAGGTTGTTTGCCGGCCGCTAAATCTAGAATTTGATATTCGCGAGCAAGCGGAATTCTGTCTTTGGGCCACTGATATACAGCTGAAGGTTCAATGCCCAAAAGGTCAGCAAGGCCAACACCATTGACATTG
>JASLJB010000026.1 GCA_030152605.1 Acinetobacter sp.
CGTGCTGGCGGTGCGATTCTGCCCAAGATGCATGTAATTGATTTAAAAGTGGCAAAAAAACAGCATGGCATGAGCCAACAACTCATCGATCAGATCGGGCAATGTTTGGCACGCAAAGAACAGGTGCTGATCTTCCTTAACCGCCGCGGCTATGCACCCGTGGTGTTGTGTGAGAAATGTGCTTGGCAGGCCAATTGCCCGCATTGCGATGCGCACTTTACCTTGCACTATCAACCCTATACCCATTTACATTGCCATCACTGCGGTACTATCCAAACCCTGCCGAGCAAGTGTCCCGCATGCAGCCAAGATAGCCTCAAACCGATCGGCATGGGTACCGCCAAAGTCGAAGCCAGCCTACATGAACTGTTCCCTGATCAGTTGGTGATTCGGGTCGATCGTGACTCCACCAGTCGTGTCGGCAGTTGGCAAAAAATCCAAGATCAAATCCAAACCAGTGAATCAGCGATCTTGCTCGGCACCCAGATGTTGGCCAAGGGGCATCACTTTCCCTATGTGACTTTGGTGGCGATCTTGGATATCGACTCTGGTCTGCTCAGTGTCGACTTTCGTGCGCCTGAACGTACGGCACAGTTGATCGTGCAAGTCGCAGGTCGCTCGGGTCGCGGCGAGAAAAAAGGTGAGGTGTATTTACAAACCCTACGCCCCGACCACCCCCTACTCAATACCTTGATCCATCGTGACTACCGTACTTTTGCCCAGCAAACCTTAACTGAGCGACGTTTGAGTTTGTTACCGCCCTATCGCTATGCGGCATTGATTCGCTGTGAATCGAAAAGTCAGGACAACAATCAACGCTTTCTCACCAATATGACCGATCTGCTGCGGCAACAGGCCACGCCGCCGGATTTGATCGAGATCTGGGGGCCGATCCCGGCGCCGATGGAGCGTAAAGCAGGACGTTATCAAGCACATGTCGTATTATTGTCCTTAGAACGCGCCAAAATGCATTTTTATATCCGGCATTGGTGGCCGCATGTACTGAAAAGTAAAACTGCGGACATGAGAATATCGATTGATATCGATCCGCAAGAACTCAACTAATTGAATCAGAATGAATCAGAACCCTCAGGCTTAGGATCAGTTCATGTCACTGTTACTGCAAATTATTATTTTTTTAGGCGCGGCGTTGATCGTGGTGCCTTTGGCCAAACGTTTGGGGCTTCCGACCGTGTTGGGCTATTTATTTAGTGGGATTTTAATTGGTCCAAGTGCCCTCAATTTGGCAGCCAATCCCGAAGCCAGCATGCGGCTGGCCGAGTTTGGGGTCATCATGCTGATGTTCTTGATTGGACTTGAGCTGCGCCCACAACGTTTATGGCAAATGCGGCATTCGATCTTTGTGATGGGCAGCAGTCAAGTGATTGCCACCGGTGTGGTCCTCAGTACATTGATTTGGTTAATCTTTAAGCTTGAACCGGGCAGTAGTTTTATCTTGGGTTTTGCTTTGGCACTGTCATCGACGGCCTTTGTGCTGCAATTACTGGCCGAAAAACAACAACTCAACAGCAGTTATGGGCAACGTTCTTTTTCGATTTTACTGTTTCAAGATATCGCGGCGATTCCACTGTTGGCGATGGTGCCGCTGTTTGCCGCGACGCAACGCACGCATAACCATGATGTGGCTTATTTTGCCGCGATCATCGCTGCATTCACCGGACTGTTTTTACTCAGTCGCTATGTGATCCGACCCTTTTTCCGTTTTGTGGTTAACAGCGGTGCCAAAGAACTGATCACAGCATTGGGTTTATTTATCGTCTTGGCAGTGGTGTTGTTGATGGAAACCTTGGGGCTGAGTATTACCTTGGGTGCCTTTTTAACAGGCGTGCTGTTGGCAGACTCTGAATTTAGACATGAAATTGAAGCCAGTATCAGCCCATTTAAAGGCTTGCTCTTAGGGCTGTTTTTCATGACTGTCGGCATGACTGCACAACTGCCGCTGTTACTGAGTATGCCGGTGGTGATCATCGGCAGTGCCGTGGCTTTGGTCTTAGTCAAAGCGGTGCTGATGACCGGGGTCGCGCGCTTTTACCGCAATGACTGGCGCAATAGTTTGATGATCGCCACCTGCTTGGCCCAAGGCGGTGAATTTGCCTTTGTGATTCTCAACCTGGCCAAGAGTGAAAAAGTCCTGACCCAAGCCATCGTGGAACCGGTCACCTTGATCGTGACCCTTTCGATGCTGCTGACGCCGATATTGTTTTGGCTGGTGTCACGTTTTATCGTGCCGCACTTTGAGCCACAGACTGCGCCGCAATATGATGAGATTCCCAACCAGCATCCGCCGGTGATCATTGCCGGCTTTGGGCGCTTTGGTCAAATCATTGCCCGACTGACCCTAATGCAGCACCTGCGCTTTACCGCAATCGACAACAATATGCAGCGCATTGATTTTGTCCGTCGTTATGGTGGAAAGTTATACTATGGCGACGCCACTGAACCGGAGTTACTGCGCTCGGCAGGCATTGCTTCGGCCAAGGTTTTTATCTTGGCGATTGATGATGTCGAGGCCTCGATGAATATCGCGCGACATATCCGTTTAAACTATCCGCAACTGACCATCTTGGCGCGGGCACGTGATCGTCATCATGTTCATTTACTTCGAGATTTGGGTGTTTCGCATATCTGGCGTGAAAATTATTTGTCCTCACTCGGCATGGCTTATCGCGCCTTATGTCTACTCGGCGTGTCTGAACAACAGGCACATAACAGTGTAGAATTATTCCGTGATTATGATGAGCGCTTGTTGGCTGAACAGCAACGCATCTATACAGACGAACAAAAAGTCTATGAAAGTTACCGTAATTTCATCTCAGAGCTGGAACATCTATTTGAGAGTGATGCGCAAGCACATGCCGCGACATTGCAAGATGCTGAAGCTGTTGATGATGTTGAAGATGCTGAAAATGTTGAAGAGAGGCTCAATGTTAATGCGCCCCGTGATGACCTTGCTTCCCCCCTGACCCCCGAAATTGTCGCGCAACATCGTGCGGATCGTATTGATATTCGGCGAAAAGAACATGATTAAGCGGTGACTTCCTTGTGATTTTGAGGAAAGCCACCATCAATACCGAAATTTGGAGAAAGTTATGTCTGATTTACGTCAACGATTTTATATTGAGAACTGCCCAGTCCGCGGTGAGGTGGTGCATTTAGAGCAAACTTTAAGCACGATTTTTGCGCAACGAGACTATGCTGAGGCTGTGCGAGTACTGCTTGGGGAAATGCTGTCTGCCACTGCACTCCTCGCCAGTACGCTCAAAATCCGCGGGCGTATCAGTTTACAAATACAAGCCCAAGGTAGTTTTAAATGGGCCATGGCCGAGTGCAATCATCTCGGTGAAGTGCGTGGCTTGGCTGACTACGAAGCTGATCCACGCTTTGCCGAAGCAGTGGATAGCAGCACAGTGCTCTCGACCTTGGTCAGCCCGGTATTGTTTATCAACATCGAACCTGAACACGGCGAACGTTATCAAGGCATCGTGCCCTTGGATAAGCCAACTTTGGCGGGCTGTTTGATGCAGTACTATGATTTATCAGCGCAAATCCCAACACGTATCGTCTTGGCTTGCAGTGGTCATCAGGCGGGTGGGCTACTGATCCAATTGTTGCCACGTAATAACGAAGAAGAGCAACAGTTGATCGATGAAGATATTTGGCCACGTCTGACCGTGTTGACCGAAACCCTCAAGGCCGATGAACTAACGCAACTGGATGCCCAAGAGATTCTCTATCGTTTATATAACGAAGAAGATGTGCGTTTACCGGACGTTGAGCAATTACAGTTTGCCTGCACCTGCTCCAAAGAACGTTGTGCCAATGCCCTGCTGCAAATCGGTGTTGATGCGGTCAAAGAAACATTAGAAGTACAAAACCCGATCCAAATGGACTGTCAGTTTTGTAACACCGCCTATCAATTCAGTGCCGAAGAAGCCTTGGGCTTGTTTGGTGAACATTTAAGTTAATCTTCTGCTTTAAGCCCGGTGCAATATACCGGGCTTAAAGCGCTGATACCTGGATGCGCACCGCATCTGCCTGCAAGCAGGATCAAAATAAAATTTGAAACAAAATCAATTACTATAAAGGCTATGCACCTTCGCTTGTTTACATAATAATCAGACTTACTGCGACAGAGTAAGCGTTGAATATGACCAAGAATTATTATGAAATATTGGGTGTGACACGTGATGCCAGCCCAGAGCAAATCAAAAAATCTTATCGTAAATTGGCACGTAAGTATCATCCCGATGTCAGCAAGGAATCCGATGCGGAAGCGCAGATGCAAAGCATCAACGTCGCCTATGACACCCTCAGCAACCCTGAAAAAAAACAAGCCTACGACTTTGAACTGGATCATCCACAGGCTCAGCAGGATTTCTCTGGCTTTTCCGGCCAAGGTCGTGGACAACAACATCGTCAACGCGGTTCGGGCCAACAGGGCTTTTCTGGTTTTTCTGGGCAAGGCCGTGGACAGCAACAGGGTGCTGGTTTTGAAGGCTTTGAAGGCTTTGAAGACTTGTTTGGTCAATTTGGTGCAGGTTTTGGTGGCAGTGCACAAGATTTTAACCAACGTCAGCGCAGCCAACAACACAGTACCTATCGTGGTGAGGATCAGCACGCACGTTTAGAGGTTGAGATCGAGGTCGCCTATCACGGTGCCACACAACAATTCAGTTTACACATCCCCAGCTATAACGCCCAAGGTGAGGCTGAGATCCAAGCCAAAACCCTACAAGTCAAGATCCCCAAAGGCATGAAACAGGGTCAACAGATCCGCCTCGCCAAACAAGGCCAGCCCGGCATCAATGGTGGAGAAAACGGCGATCTATATATCGAAATTGTTTATCGTGAAACTGAGCGAGTTCGGGTTGAAGAAGCGGATGTCTATGTTGAGGTCAATGTCGCACCGTGGGAAGTGGCACTCGGCCAAGCGATTGAGCTGAATACGCCTGCGGGTAAGGTGCAGGTCAATCTGCCCAAACATGGCAAAACCGGCACCCAACTGCGCCTGAAAGGCAAAGGCATTCCTGCATCAAGCTCAGCACAATCACCAGGACAGATGTATCTGCGTTTAAATATCGTTGTGCCTGCTGCTGAAACTGAAGCACAGCAACAGGCTTATCGCGACTTGGCCCAGCAGTTTGCTGACTTCCAGCCGCGCGCATCATAAGGAGTACCCCCATGAGCCAATGGCACTATCGTGAAATTGTATGTGAAGGCTGTATCGAAGCAGAGATCGTGGATGAAAACACAAAACTTGACTTACAAAAATTTGCGCAAAGCTGCGGACAAAGCCCCGAATGGATTTTACAATTATTAGACTTCGATATCTTAAGCACCCGCGGCAATACGCAGCAAGACACCGCGTCGCTGCACTTTTCTGGTGAGGATATCACGCGTGCAAGACGCGCCTATCGACTACAACGTGACTTTGAAGCCAGCCTGTCCGCCGTGGCGATGATGATGGAGTTGATTGATGAAGTTCAACGATTAAGGCAACAAACGAGGTACAGTCAAAACAAATAAATACAGAATCTATTCTTTTTGTTAAATCAGATGACAGGTGATCAAAGTGCCTGTCATGATGGTCGTTTTTTATGCAGTAGTTTAGCGATTACATGCAGTCATCAACCACGAGGTGTAGTGATCAAATGAACATTAAAGTCATGAACAAGAAGCTCAAAAATATGTTCCCAGAATACGGGAAACTAATGACAGAATTAAGACAGCGCGATCCGCATTTTGCCAAAATGCTTGAAGAACATGATGTATTAGACAAGCAAATCACCCGCTTAGAACTTAATCCTGTACATGCCATCAATGATGATATTGAGACATTGAAACGTAAGAAACTCAAATACAAAGATCGACTTTATGCCCTATTGCAACAGGCCCAACCGGCGGATCACAACGCCTCAGAGCATGATGTGGCACACCCGTATCAGACCCAAGCCTAAATATTCCTCTGTTGAAATCCGCACTATTGCTTGGATTTCGGTTTTGCTTGTGTGATCTTGCTCATGCCTTTCATGCTGTTCTTGATCGGCTCATAGTCCATAAACCAAAACAAATTAACACGTTGGTCTTGATGTTGCTGCGCGAGTAAGTCAATAACACTCTTCTCACCGCGTCCCACCATATGACGCCGATAAAAATAATAAAGCAGTAAGAGTGTGGTCAGCAGCATCAACACCAACATGATGTAAAAACCATGCGGTGAGTTCAGCCCTGGAATAAATTCAAAATTCATGCCATAAATCCCGGTCAGCAAGGTCAGTGGTGCAAAGACTGCCGTGATGATCGCCAAGATCCGCATATTCTCATTGGTCTGATTGGAGATCGCAGAGAAATGTAGTTCGATTGCGGACTGAATCGCACTGCGAAAACGCGTGGTATGGGTTTGAATACGTTCGATATGATTGCTTAGATCATTCATACGCATCAACAAGATGTCTTGGCGTTCCGGATTTTTCTTGGCCTTGAGATGCGGATAGTTATCGATGATTTCATCACTGAGTTCTTGGATCACCTCGATCTGCTCTTCACATAGATTTTCAATTTGCTGAAATGCCATGTTTTCCTGCAACAACTGATTCCACTTATCAAAACGGCGATGACCTTGTAACAGCGCTTGTTGCCAGTACTCAACCCGTTTGGTCAATGGCACTCGCACATCTAAATAGTCATCCACCATACTGTTGAGCATTCTCAGTGCCAAATCAATCGGTGAAGTCGCCAGTTTACGCGGTTTATTCTGTTGATCTTTGTCACGACTGACGATGGTGTCTAGTCGGGTAATAAAATTCTCAATGGCTCTGTTGCCCTGCTCACGCACACTAATCAGCACCCGCGGTGTCATCACAAAACTCACCGGTGTGGTCGCGAGACCAAAGAGTGTTTCGTGTTGTTCGATTGCAGTTTCCCCGATCGTGACATGATCATCTGGCGTGATAATTTTACGAAAGATCAGCAGATCATAGTCTTCCAAGGTATCGAAGGCACACGGATGTTCTAGATTTAAAATATCGCGCACGTGATATTCGTTCAACATCAAACCTGTGGCGGCATGAATCTCGTGCTGCCATGCCTCTGCGCGATTGACCACGTCCTCGCGACAACAATCAATCCAGATAAATTCTGGGCTGGCGTCAGGATCAGGCTGCTTTTGGATATAACTCGCAGACTGTGTGGGATGTTGAAAATAATAATAAGTTTGCATAATCAATAAAATACACTTATACGTGAGGCAACATGCTGCCATGATGGCACAAAAAAAAGCCCGCATGAAGCGGACTTTTTTGATCAAAGAAAAGTAAAAGCCTTGTTATGCTTAAACCTGTTCGATGTCTTTCATGCTCAATTTGATACGACCACGGTTGTCGACGTCTTGAACTTGTACTTTCACTTCTTGACCTTCAGTGAGAACGTCAGTCACGTTAGCAACGCGTTCATTTGAAATTTGTGAAATGTGCAATAGACCGTCAGTACCTGGCAAGATATTAACGAATGCACCAAACTCAACGATACGGATAACTTTACCCATATAGATGGTGCCTGGCTCAATCTCAGCAGTTAATGCTTGGATTTTAGCGATCGCAGCTTTGGCAGCCGCTTTGGTTTCACCAAATACGCGCACTGTACCGTTGTCTTCGATGTCGATCGAAGCTTTGGTTTCTTCAGTGATTTGACGGATGGTTGCGCCACCTTTACCGATCACGTCACGGATTTTGTCCGGATTGATGGTGATCACTTCGAAGGTCGGAGCGTGCATTGAAATTTCTGGGCGTGCACGTGAAAGCACTTGGTTCATTGCGTTCAAGATATGCATACGACCTGCATAGGCTTGATTCAATGCAACTTCCATGATCTCTTCGTTGATACCTTCGATTTTGATATCCATTTGAAGTGCAGTAATACCGTTTGCAGAACCGGCGACTTTAAAGTCCATATCGCCCAAGTGATCTTCATCACCCAAGATGTCAGACAATACTGCAAAACGCTCGCCTTCTTTCACAAGACCCATCGCGATACCCGCAACAGGTGCTTTCAACGGTACGCCCGCATCCATCAATGCCAATGAAGCACCACATACCGATGCCATAGACGATGAACCGTTTGATTCAGTGATGTCAGATACGATACGCAAGACATACGGGAAGCGATCTGGTGCAGGAAGAACCGCTTGAACACCACGGCGTGCAAGACGACCATGACCGATTTCACGACGTTTAGGACCAGTTTCACGACCAGTTTCACCTACAGAGTATGCAGGGAAGTTGTAGTGCAACATAAACGGATCAGTTTTAGTACCCGCTAAAGTATCCACCATCAATGCATCACGGGTATTACCCAAGGTTGCAGTCACAAGTGCCTGAGTTTCACCACGGGTGAACAAGGCAGAACCGTGTGCGCGATCCAATACACCCGTTTGTACGTCAAGCGCACGAACAGTTTTGGTATCACGGCCATCGATACGTGGTTTACCTGACAAGATATTGTCACGTACGGTACGGTATTTCAGATCTTCAAACAGTTCGTTGACTTCGTCAGCGATGCCGTCTTCTGAACCTTCAGGTGCAAACTGTGCCAATGCTTCAGCATGCAATGCATCAAGCGCCGCATAACGGTCTTGTTTCACAGCAACGGTATAAGCTGCTGAGATTTTTTCTTCAAAGGCAGCTTTAAGTTGATCAAGCAAGGCTTCGTTTTTAACAGGTGCAACCCAAGTAGATTCTTTCGCGCCAGCAGCTGCAGCAAATTCTTTAATCGCTTGGATCGCGATTTGCATTTCGTCATGACCGAACAGCACAGCACCAAGCATTTGATCTTCTGACAGCTCTTTCGCTTCAGATTCAACCATCAATACAGCAGCTTCAGTTCCTGCAACCACCAAGTCAAGATCACTTTCTTTGAGCTGTTCGTGGTTCGGGTTGAGGACGTATTCGCCATTGATCAAACCAACGCGAGCGCCTGCGATTGGACCACGGAATGGTGTACCGGCGATTGAAAGTGCAGCTGAAGCACCCAACATCGCAGCGATATCCGCATCCATAGTTTTGTCAGAAGACACAACCGTAGCCGTCACTTGGATTTCGTTATAGTACCCTTCTGGGAACAATGGACGAATTGGACGGTCAATCAAACGTGAGATTAAGGTTTCAGCTTCAGAAGCACGACCTTCACGCTTACCATAACCACCCGGAATACGGCCAGCCGCATATTGTTTTTCTTGGTAGTTCACAGTCAATGGGAAGAAGTCTTGACCTGCTTTTGCTGTCGGTTGTGCCACAACAGCAACCAATACAGTCACGCCGCCCATGGTGATGAATACAGTGTTCGCTTGACGTGCAACTCGACCTGTTTCTAAGACAACTTGATGTTGGCCAAATTGGAATTCTTTACGAATAATATTAAACATAGACATGTATTTGTATTTCCTGATTTATTCTAGTGGAGACCCCTAAGGTTTGGCATTCATGCCTGAAAAATCAGCCTAAATGACAAAGCTTAGAAGCCGACCTCACCAGATACTTTAAAAAAACACGTTAAAAAAACACAAAGAAGGAGCGAACAATCGCCCCTTCTCAATGACCTAGTCAAATGCTAGGTCAACTTCTGCTTTCAGCAATAGCACATGCATATGATGAAATTAAAAGTTTAAATCGAATTAACGACGTAAACCTAAAGCAGCAATCAAATCGCTATAACGAGCTGTGTCTTTACCTTTAAGGTAATCAAGCAATTTACGACGTTGGTTTACCATACGGATCAAACCACGACGGCTGTGATGGTCATGTTTGTGATCTTTAAAGTGACCTTGAAGGCTGTTGATTTGAGCAGTCAATAGCGCTACTTGAACTTCTGGTGAACCTGTGTCGTTTTCTGCACGAGCAAATTTAGCAACGATTTCCGCGCGGTCTGCGATTGTTAAAGCCATTCGATTTCTCCGAGATGCTTAAAATATAAGTTTGATAAAAATCAATTTGATCAAATAACCAAATTGACTGCCGTGCATCACTACAGCATCGGCCTATTTTAAAGCAACTGCCCCTAGATTGCAAAAGATCACTTGGATATTTGCCGCACTGTCAACGACTGTGGAGTCAGCCTTTGTAAACATGGCGCATTTCTCAAAATTGACTGGCAAAGCGCGATACCAAAGATTCGACTTTCAGTTCAGATGAGTAACATCACGGCGCGGTCATCCGCGCAGATATAAAAAAGCCTTGTAGTCTCTCCCAAAACTACAAGGCTTAGCGGCTGTAAATTTCTTCATTATCACTTACGTACTTGTAAGTTCGCAATCTCTCGATTTTCAGTTATTGTCATTGTGCGATTTTTTACTCTGCGTTCCGTGCTGAGCTGTTTATGTCAGTCATCATCTCAAAAAGTGAATCATCCCTCTATGGGGTATTTTCTCGAATCCTTGTAAGCTATTTCCTACATCGGCCAATATTCGGCTAGTTTATGTGCATTTCCACGGGATCTACACCCATTTGGATTTTCCGAGTCAAGCCACTGTGACGTGTGGTTTTGATGGTCAAGCCCTGTGCAAAGGTATCCGCATCAACCCAGAGACTCAGTGCGGATTTGGCCCGTGTAATCGCGGTATATAACAGTTCTTGGCTGATCAGGCGCCGTGCATGTGCATCAAACACCACCGCCACATGCCGAAACTCGGAACCTTGGGATTTGTGAATGGTCATGGCAAATGCGGTTTGAATTGATTTTGGCAGTCGAGTTGTCGCCACCCACAGATCAAGATGGGCAAAATACACTTCAAATTGTTGCGCTTGGCTGCGATGAGGGAGACACAAGCCAATATCACCATTGGATAATCCAAGTTGATGATCATTTTGCGTGATCATTACCGGACGCCCCAAATACCAATCCCCCTGCTTAATGATCATCGGCAGATGTTGCAGCAAGGCCTGTTCCATTTCACGGTTCAAGGCGCTTAAACCTAAAGCACCAAAGCGAATCGGCGTTAAAATCCGATACAGATCAAAAGCTTGAACTAGTTCTTTCAGTATCAATTCAGATTGTTCAGCATCAACATGGTTTGTGTTCTGCATATACTGCTGCAGTTGCTTAAAATAAGCCCTATAGCCCCAACTGAGCTTTTCATAGCCCACACTGAGATCACTCGGCGTGACGGACTCAGCTAAATACTCCAGCTCAATCACATCGGCCATATCCGGATCTAGTGCAATGGCTTGCAACGCTGTTGGCGCCACGATCTGCTCTGCAAAACGATCTCGCAATGCCACCCCGTCCAGCGCCGTGTCTGATGTTATGCTTTGAATAAACTTCGCCATTTTGCCGATCAAAGCATCGGCCTTAAAACGCCGACTGGTGATGAGCTGTACCCGATTGGCATGCAATACCTCGGCTGCTTGCAAGTCTGCTAACACATCGCCAACATCGACCGAGGCCAATTGCTGCGCATCGCCCAATAAGATCAAGCGACAGTGTTCTGGTATCGCTTCAAACAGTTGCGTCGCCAACTGCAAGTCCAACATCGAGGCTTCATCGACCACGATCACATCATAAGGCAAAGGATGGTTGCGATTGAAACGCGGTTGGCCATGATGTCCCAAACCCAGCAAGCGATGTAAGGTCATGGTGTCTTGTTGACGCAGGTGGGCATCCATCAAGCCCATCTGCTCAAGCTTTTCATCACTAAAGGCTTGTTGTAGTGCCTCTTTCATACGCTGTGCGGCCTTACCCGTCGGCGCAGCCATGGCGATCCGCAAAGCTTTGATGCTGTGATTGAGGACCGCAATAATCCGCGCCAAGGTGTAGGTCTTGCCGGTTCCCGGTCCCCCAGTGATAATACTCAAGGCCTGCTGCGCCACCATACTCAAAGCACTTTGCTGTTGTGGATCAGGTAAAAGGTCTTTAAAGGCCTGTGTTTCAACTGCGATGACCTGTTGTGCTTGGATTCGTCGCACCTGCTGTGCCAAGCGCTGTTCTAATTGCCAATAACGGTACAGAAATAAAGCCTGATCATCATAGACCAACGGCGCGACCTGCTCTGCTGCATCCACTTGATCAATCACGAGTTTTCCGAGTGATTCAACTGCTTGCGCACTGACTTGAATACAGCTTTCGCCCGAATGACTGGCCAATAAAACTCGTTCAATTAAGTTGAGTGCATCCTCATGAGATTGGTCGGTATTTGTACGCAATTGCAATTGCTCAATCAGGTATTGGCTCCAAAGCCTTACCCAATCAGGGGTTTGGGCATCTTGCATTTGTTTATTTTCCACACAGTTATCCTCAGAGTTATCTACAGAGTTTTCAACAAACATATCCACAATTTAAAACACTGTTTAATAAAATATTATCTAAACTTATGCACCAATATTGCTGAGTTTATCCTCAGCAAAATAGCCCAATATTGCATCAAGTCTTAAAATAAAGTCGGCTGATGGTTGCCAGTGATAATAACCTTGTCCCGCCGCAGCATTCATACCACGCAAATACAGATAGCTTGCGCCGCCGAGATCACGCTCAATCTGATAATCCTGCAACTGCAATTTCAAATAACGATGCAAAGCCACCAAATATAGCGCTGCTTGCAACCAATAACTGGCATAACGCATGCTGTCTTGGATCGCCTGTGGCTGATAATCCTGTTGCTGAGTCCCGAGAAAATTACTCTTATAATCCGCAATGTGATAACGCTCATCGGCATAGTAGACCAAGTCAATCGAGCCATTCAGATACCGTGCCGCATTGGCTGAATTAAACTCAGGCATGCTGATCCCGATTTCGGCAAACAGTTGTTGGATGCGATGCACAGGGAAGATGTGATCTGCCAAGGCCAAGTAGAACGGAAACTCAGCCAAATAGGTGCCCTGCCGCAATTGCTGCAATCGAAATTCACCATGCAAGGGCGTATTCAGCACCCCCTTGAGCCACACTTGTAACCACGCCATCAACTGCGCCTCAGCGGTGTCGGCTGGGTTAGGAACGATGTCGGCGAGGTCAGGCGAGGCTGCTTGATCAGAAACTGTGTCGGCTGGATCAGGATAAGCAGCCTGGTATTTCTCTAGCAACTCACTCCACAGTTGCTTGTAATCATTTTTAAAACGGCGATGCAGTTCCAGTGACCAGTGGCGGTCATCCTGAAAATCAATCTGTTCAAAAATCTCATGCAGGAAGTTACCCGCATGCGTGCCCATGGGGAAATTGGCTTGAATCCAACTGATCGTGGGATCTGGGTGAAGTACCTGATCAGCGTCCAGCGATCGTGGCAACGCCGACAATGTAGAAAGCCCAGATAAGGATTGCGCGGTCTGGCCTTCATCTTCAGCCGCACCCAAACTTGGCTCTGTCAGTGCCAAGGCATCCTGAATTTGTTGACGACTCAGATGCTGGGCCAGATAACTAAAACTGGTTTTGCCACGTGCATAAAAGCGTGTTTGTGGAAATGACTGGGCATACAGTTGCGGCAATTGTTGTTGCTGTGCCGGTCGCACCTGCACCGGTCGCTCTCGCAATAAATCCTCCATCACACTGCCCGGATGTGAAAAACCATCCTCGCCATGCCCACACCAAAACGCCAAACCAGTGGTGGATTTGCCTTCTACATCCTGCAGCATGGCATAGACCCGATAACTGGCCCGGGTCAGTGCCACATACCAGAGTCGATGTTGCTCGGCCTCGGCGCGCGCATTGTGCTGCTCAATGTCATTTGGATTGAGCATGTTCTTGTCATTGACCGCCACGATGCGCTGTTGTTCTAGCTTGCCGGTCTGCGGATTTAACTTTTCAACGCTTGAGAAATTGAGGGTTTTATTCATTTCCTTAAAGTCATTGTCTGCACCGAGCAGAAATACCACTTTAAACTCTAAGCCTTTGGACTGATGGATGGTCATCAATTGCACCCCGGCATCATTGCTGAGTTTGCGCTCTAATTCCCACTCTCGCTGCATCGGGCTATTCAGCTGTTTGAGATACCAGTGATACAGCGTATGTGCGCCTTGTAAGTCATCACTGTGTTGGCTCAACAATTCGGTGAGATGGCGCAGATTGACCACCACCCGTTCATTGTCGCGGCTCGGCTGCTGCACCAAAGTGCTCCAGACCTGAAACTGCTGTAGAAAATACTGCCATGCCGGTAAAAACCCGAGCTTGAACCATTTCTCACGGATCAGATCAAACTGCTCAATATAATCACTCAGCCCATCGACTTGTTGCTCGATCTGCATCAACTGCTGCACATTGAAGCCCATCAAGCGACTCAGCAGAGCACGTTTGACCTTGCCCTCCTGATAGGGATGCATGATCGCCGCCAAGATCGCACCGACATCACGTGCCAGTGCATGTTCAAAGACACTTTTTTTCGACGGTCGATTGACGTGAATGCCCAAAAAGTTGAGCGCGGACTGGACTTGATCTAGGCCATGGTGATTTCTAGATAACACCGCGATATCGTTGGCATCCAGCGCACGTGGCCCATTTTTTTCAGCAAAATACAGACCGCCTTGCTGGCTTTGATTGAGCAGATCGCGAATCTTCCAGGCCACCTGCTCGGCCTCGAGTTTTTTATCTTCGAGCAACAGCCAACGTAGCGGCGCGGGATTGATCGCATCCGCATCGATCAAGTCTGGATGCGGACGGCTACCGGCCTGCACTGCGGTATAACTGACCTGTTCACCAAAGTCAGGCTGACGTTGGAATAAAACATCCACCACCTCGACCAGTGGCCGAACCGAACGATGATTATGGATCAACTGATAACTACGCCCTTGTAGTCCAAACACATCCTGATGTGCCTTTAAGAACGTCAGCATATCGCCGCCACGGAACCCATAAATCGCTTGCTTACGATCTCCGACCATGATCATGCAGCCTTGCTTGACCCGTGCAGGATAACGCCAGATCCGCGCCAACATATTGTCTTGGTCTTGGTTGGTGTCCTGAAATTCATCCACCAAGATCAAGGGAAATTTGGCATGCACACTGCTGGCAAAACGTTGTCCTTGCTCACCCTCAAGTGCTTCCGCCAAGGTGCGAATCTGTTGCGCAAACGTGGTCTCCCCTTTTTGTTGCAACACTTGCGGCAGACGCTGTTTGACCTCACGCGCCAAATAGTATTTTAAATAGCTGTCCAACTGTTCAAGGTCTTGGTACAACCCATCCAATTGTGCAAAGAACTGCTGCAAAGCGCGAATCAAACCATGTTGTTCAAAGCCCTGTAACACATCATCTGGGCATTTATTGAGGACTTTCTTGGTACACAAATCCGTCAACAGTTTCATCGTCGATGCGTACTGCGGCGCAAACAAGGCATAGCTGCCTTGCTGTTGTAGCGCATCCACCCACGCCGGTAAGTCTTGTGTCAGCAGGCGTTGCATTTTCAAATCATCGCGCCACTTTTTGCCCACCAACTTAAAGTACTGTCCTTCAGCCAAATAATACTCAGACAAGGTCTGTACTTGACTCAAATCCAAGGCGGTCAAAGCCTCAAGCTGCTGTTCAAAGCGAGCGAGATCAAGTTCAGGTGCGGCGATGGCTTGAAACTGAGCTGAAGCAAAGTTCAAACTATTTTCCACGATATCGACATAGGCTTGCGCAGATTTGAGCTTTTTGTTCAGCAGCAGATAATCAATGCTGGCCTGCGGTTGTTGCTGAATCCAGGCCCGCAGCACATCGTGGATCAATTGTTGAGTATAGCGTTTGGCATCATCGGTGATTTCGGCGCGTTCGATCTTGCCACTTTCAAAGGCAAATTCGCGCAGCAACTTTTGGCTAAAGCTATCCAAAGTCCCAACAAACAATTCATCCAACTGATCGATCACCAACTTGAGTCGCTCACAGGCATAGTCAATTTGGCTGGAAAAACTGTGCAAGACTTTGGCAAATAAAGGATCGCTCTCCTGTGCAGCTTGGGCCAAGACCTGATGCTCGGTCAGGGTTCGACAGCCCTCCAGATAGCGCAGCGTGTCGATCAAACGAGCACGAATCCGGGTCTTGAGTTCTGCGGCAGCCTTACGGGTAAAGGTGGTGGCGATGACTTGGTTCGGGAGATATTTCTCCAAAAAAATCCGCACCATCAAACTGGACAAGGTATAGGTCTTGCCCGTCCCTGCGGAGGCTTCGATCCAATGCAAGCCTGAAAACTGCATATCAACAATCGGCTGATAAGACACGGGCACAGTTTGGGTGTTCATGTGTTATTCCTCTGCCACATATTGATACTGGTAAATCGGTTGATATAAGGCATAGCCATACTGCTCACAGGCTTGCTTGAGTAATGCCGTGGCATCTTGTTCTTGCAGCAAAAACTCCCAATCACGATGGTATTGGGTGGCTTCGTTTTCGGTAATCGCAAAGGCATTCATAAAACGCGCGGCATCGGCATGCCAAGCCTTGGCCAGATCAGCAAAGTTAAGCAAGGACATATTGCCCAACTCATCTTCAGACCAATCTAGGCTTTTGCCTTTTTCAGCCAGTTGCAGTAACAGCGCCGCCGGTAGCACCAGAGGCTGTTTTTGCGCTTGGGCATAGGCTTTGAACCACGAACTCAAGTACGCTCTGGCTTGGCTGCTGCTGAGGCCGCTACAGATCAAGGTGTCATCACTAAAAATCGCGATACGCTGACGTTGACTCGACACTTCATCACTTAAATCACTGTAGCCCAACCAGAGCAGGTACTCGAGCCAGACTTTTGCACGGCGTTTGGCCCGTGCACTGGAGGCATCTAAGCTGATCCAGTTGGCGTTCGGATCGGCAGGCACGCTGACGTTCATCACCACATGTACCGTATGTGGCGCGGCCTGTGCATCACTGCTGTGCTGGGTTGACAACGCCGCAGTCAGTTCAGTCGGCATCCGCCACTGACGCTGTGTGATATGGGTCACTTCGGGCGCATAGTGATGCAGGCGTTGTTGTAAATATGCTTGTTCGCGCAAACTGATCTGCCAAGTACTGTGGCTGACCTTGCCGACTGGCAACTGATCTTGTAACAGGGCGGGATCAATCTCGGCAGCAGGTTCAGCACCTGCCTGTGGCTGCATCTGTTGTTGCATCTGTTTCTGCAAAAAGTCTCGAATGGCATAACGTCCCAAGCCTTCTAACACCAAGGGGGCATCGTTCTCAGGCATATCTTCAGCTTTTAAGTTTTCCACGCCCAAGGTTTTGAGGTAGATCCGGGTCGGAAAAATCATATCCTGAATCCACTGCCGACCATCCAATACCAATACATCCGTCAATTCACGCACATAGTCAGCATTCACCCATGCGCTACGTTTGGCCTGTGCATCAGGCTGCTGTAATAGTCCTGCGACATGGAACCACTGATCTTGATAACGGCGATTTGGCTCAGTTTCGAAGCCGACCGGATCAAAGGGCTGCAAAGGATGAAAATGAAATAAAGACTGAATCGCTGTCGCCACCTCGACCTGCTCAAAGGTCATTAAGGCTTCGGCGGTCTGCGCTGTGGTGACACGCTGATCCAGTGTCCGTTCGGTATTCGGCGCGCTAATAAAGCCCAGATGTTTGATTAATTCTTGCAGTACACTTGAAGGTTCACGTGGCTCGCCATCACTGACATCAAAACCGTTATAAAACAGCCACAATTGCTGTTGCGCCAACAACAAGGCATCCAAGAAAGCGCCCTGATCATCATCTAGACGCGAGCGATCCCCCAACTGTGGTCGTAGCAATTGCATCAGGTCAAAAGGCACATGATTGCTTCGATTGGGGAATTTACCGCCATCCAAGTTCAGCATCACGATCAGCTGATAAGGCAGCGGTCGTAACTGGCCGATTTGACTAAAGGTGATCTGTCCGGTCGGCAGTGCCTGATCAATCTGACTGGAGAGATTGCTCTCGATCTCCGCCAACACATAGGGCAGCGCCAAGCTCATGCTGCTAAACACATGTGCCTGATCATGTTCATAAAAGCGCGCCAAAGTCAGCATACGCTCTTGTTTTTGTACGATCTCAAATACGCTCTTGAGGCTCTCAACCCCAGCCTGTTGGAACTCGGCAATATCTGCCATCAAACGATTCAGCCAGACTTCAGCAGTCACCACCTGCCCCAATTCATGCGCGATCATCCATGTACTGCGGGCGGCAAAGTCCTGATAGATCTGGATCAGGATCGCAATGCCTTCAAAGTCATCACTGTCGACCTGCGCATAACTCAAGGTCTGTTCAAAGACTTGATGTTCCGGAATCGCCACACCCAAGGCCAGTCGGTCCAAGGCAAACTTAAAGCTAAAGCGATAGTCCTGATCTTCGGCGCTCATGCTTCGTTGCAAATGCGCCGCATCCAAACCACTTTTAAACCCAGCCTGCGTCAACAGTTGTAACAATCGTTCAGTGCGATCCACATCTAGGCCATAGCGCATTTGGGTCGCAGACAGTTGTAACCAATCAGCAAAGTCTTCAAAGCTAAAACGGCCTTGGCTGAGTTGCATCCGCCCCAAGACTGCCTGCCATGCCAGTTGTGCATCTAACTGGGTCACACCCGCCATTTTCACCGGCAGGTAGACCGAATCTGCATTGGAGGGGGCCTGAAATACACTACGTACCAAAGGCTCGATTTGTTTTAGATCCGGCACCAAAACCAAAATATCACTGGGACGACGCGGCTGAGTCGCGCCATCATCACGTTGCGCCAACCAATGAATCAGCTGTTCTTTCAGCACTTCTAACTGACGCAAACTGGAGTGGCAGACATGGATCTGAATCGAATCATCCTGTGGATCGAGTGCATAGGCTTGGGCTTGTGGCTCAAGCAAGTACAGGATATCGGACTGAATCTTGTTTAGCACATTCGGCGTGCGCTCATGCAGTTCATCTTCGATAAAGGCATCCACCCATTGCCCCTCCTCGCCTGAGGACAAAGCAGACAGCAGGGAGAAATGATCACGCGCTTGTTTACCCAAACGGGTCAATAAGGGATGTCGGGATTCACGCACTTCAGCATTGAAGTTGAGGCTAAATTCTTCAAAGAAGCGATTGATCTCGGCATCACTGGCCTTGGGATGTTGGCGCAGATAACGCGCTTTGATGCTGAGGTCATAGCGTTTTTTCCAGTTTGGATCGACACTGTCCGCCCAATATTCTTGCGAGGGGTTGTAATGCAAGATAGTCACATCCAAGTACTGCCCCAAACGGCGTAAAAACTGCAATTGGCTCGGCGGCAGATCCAGCAAAGTAAACACCACCACCTGATCTGGGAGCAGCTTTTTCGCAGCCTCGCAGCGTACAGGATCATCCATGACCAACCAAAAATCACGGTCAATGTGCTGCATCTCAACATAGTCAGCATGGAAAGTATGCTGCCACAACCAACGCTGCCAACGCTCCAATTGCGTGGCCTGTTCAAGACTAAAAGCCGAGACTTCACGATTGATTTGATTGATCTGTTGTTCAATATTCAGGGCACGGTCTTGACCCCAGGCATGCAACCAATTGCCGGGACAACGGCAGTCAGATCCGCAGTTTTTTACGCAGTCACCGCGATAGAGCATGTAGTGACTAAATAGAATTGAGACTTGCTCTGCGACCCAGTACAGCATGCTTTGTTTTTTCAGTTGTTGGGCTTGCGGTTGGTCGAGTAATTCGGCACTGGCATAAATCCGCTGTACGATATCGTGCAAGGGATGCTCGGCATCAATGCTGATCTGTTGCGGATCGATAAAGGGTTTTAGCGCCTGATAAATGCGCCACTTCATGATCAGGCGAGGAATATTGGCCTTACGCACTTGGTCTTTGTCTTCTAACACGCGCTGATAGGCATACCACTGCAATCCACGAATGCGTTGATGGAACTGGTAGTTAGCACTAATACCTTGCTGTTCAGATATTTTTTGCGTCAGCCATTCTTGTACCGCTGGACTTGGCGCCACAAAGTGCTGTGTTTTCAGAACTCGTAATGGATCTGTGCTGGGCTGCGCCGTCAACTGCATCACCCCTTGCAACAGCACCTCGATGCGTTGACTCTGAATAACGTGAATCCCCATATTCCCTCAGTTCGCTCGGCAGAATGACAATAAAATATGAACAAAAACACATATATTTATGCGCTTTGCCCTAATGCGACTGCATTACTTTTCAAGTATAGTGTTTTGCAATGCTTTTGAAAAAAACAGACTTAGCTGTACTTTAACGCAGGCCTTATTATAAAGCCTAGATAATGGATATATTCATGAAAATAGATAAAATTCCAGCTTCAATCGATCCAACTTTAGACCTTGAAAGCATCCGTGAACAATGCTTAGATTTGGTCAAAAAACGTGCTTACGTCTCTGCCGGTGCAGCCGCCATTCCGATCCCATTTTTTGATGTGGTGGTTGATGTCAGTATGCTGTCTTTTCTGATCCCAGAAATCAATGCGCGCTTTGGCTTGGCCCCTGAGCAAGTCAGTGTCTTTGATCTTGAGACCAAACAGATTCATTGGAACGAACTGCGCAAACGCGGCATTGAGTTTTCAGGTTTTGTCGTGGCACGTACCGCGATTAAGAAATCCATTAATAACTTCGCCACCAAAATGGTCACCAAACAAGTGACCAAATTCATTCCGTTGGGTGGCCAAATGGTGGCTGCAGGTCTGGGCTATTTCATCATGAAAAAAGTCGCAGAAGCACATGTTGAAGAGTGCTACAAATTGGCCTCTGATGTCCTCAACAAACAACATGCGAACTTGGTGAACGCGGTTTAACTGCGAATTAACCGCGAAACAGCCACGCTACGATACCCCCCGCTAACGCGCCTCAATCTGCGCCAAAATGGTTTCGAGGATGCGGATGCGGGCGGTGTATTTATCATCCGTGGCGATCACATGCCAAGGGGCATAGGGCGTGTCAGTACGTTGCAGCATATCTGCCGCAGCATCTAGATAATCATCCCAACGGCCACGGTTGCGCCAGTCCTCTTCAGTGATTTTAAAGCGTTTATGTGGGGTCTGTTCACGGGCTTTGAAACGCGCATCCTGTTCATCCAGTCCGATCGCCAACCAAAACTTAATCAGCAAGGTCTGGTTATCGCTCAAGTCTTTCTCGAAGCGATTAATTTCATCATAGGCACGTTGCCATTCCGCCGGTTGTGCATAGCCCTCGATTCGCTCCACCAAAACCCGCCCATACCAAGTACGGTCGAAGATCGCGGTGGGGTTATTGTTATTCAGTCGATTCCAAAAACGCCACAGATAAGGCCGACGCAACTCATATTGTTCTGGTGCGGCAATGGTGAAGATTTCATATTGTCGCGGGTCTAGCTCCTTCACGATCCGCTTGATCGCGCCGCCCTTACCTGCGGCATCCATACCCTCAAATGCAATCACGATATTGCGATCATCTGTGCGCAAGGCTTTGGCCACATTGCGGGTCAGCTTTTTCAGTCTGGACTTGTATTCGGATTTCTCCATCTGCTGACGGTCTGGATTGAGCAGACAGTCGGGTACGGCGGCCTGCTTCCATTTGCTGCGTACCATGCGCTTGTGCTTGGGCAGTTGTTTTAACTGCTGCAACACATGCTGGGCAAACTGCTGATCTCGGACCTTGGGATCTTCACAGTCGATCACCAACCAGTCATCAGTAAAACGTTTTCTCAGCTGTTGCAGACTGTTGTATTGTTTTTGACTACGCCAATCCAAGCCATGCAACTTCTGCCAACGCTGCTGTGATGGATCGACCTCATCTAAGCGTTTTTGCAGGGATTTCCAAGATAGGTCAAACCAGACTTTGATCACATCACAGTGATTGTTTTTCAGGTCTTGTTCATAGGCACGCATGTTATCGACATAGGCATCGAACATTGCAGCATCCATCGGCTGCGATACATGGCTCGCGGTCAGCAACAAGTCGCTATACCAGTTGCCAAACATGATCACGATCTGCCCCTCGGACGGTACAAAACGCGCATAGGGCTGCCAGAAACTGCGTTTCGGTCTAAACAAGTTGGGCGCATCGGCTTTCACTTGCAAATAACGTGGATCAACCCACTCGCGCAGCTGCTTGACTGCCTCGCCTTTGCCAGCCAACTCAATGCCGCTGACCAAGATCACCAGACTTTTGGCGTTATTCTTATCGCGGCTATCTTTGAGGCTATATTGCGCTTCGATCAGATCCATGGTCAGTTGATCGGTGTCCATCAAGCTAAAATTTGTATTTGACTCAGACATAGGCTCTCTTTTTTATTTGAATGAAGAATTTGATTAAATTATAACGACTTC